>CAMDRP010000014.1 GCA_945906965.1 Opitutus sp. GAS368
CCTCACCAACTTATCCTACCCTCAATTGCATGAGTCCGGCTTAGCTCCACTCCAAATGATGGGCGCGGGCGGGCGGGCGGGCGGGCGGGCGGAAGAGTAGGGGGCGCGCGTTCAACTTCCTGGTTTTTGAACCGGGATGCTCGCTAATTCCGCCGGCACGGCATCCGCCGCATACGTCGCGAAACTTAATTCCAGTAACGAAACGGCTGGCACGCTGAAACGAGTCGTACCTGCGCTGCGGTCCACCAACATCGCGACGGCGCTCGTGTTGCCGCCGGCTTGACTGACGATTTCTAGACATTCCAAAACTCGCCCGCCGCGCGTGACGACGTCTTCGACGACCAAGATGCGTTCTCCCGGCCGCAAGGTGAAGCCGCGCCGCAGTACGAGTACATTGTTCTCTTTCTCGGCGAAAATATAGCGGACTTTGGCCTGACGTGCGACCTCTTGGCCGATGACCAACCCACCCATTGCGGGAGCCAAAACCGTGTCGAAAACGATGCCGGCGCTGCGAACCTTCGCCAGTAACAACTCCGCCAACCGCTCGACCGCATCCATGTGCTGACACACCTGCGCACATTGAAAATAATGACCGCTGTGCAACCCAGAGCGCAGCACGAAATGCCCCTGTAAGAGCGCCCGCGTGCGCGTGAAGATGCTCAATACTTCGGCTTGTTCATTAGACATGACAGCCAAGGTGAAAAAACCGGCCGCAAAAAACAAAAACAAATTTCTCAATCGACGCTTTTTTAAATCCCTCGAGCTGCAATCAGCATGCTGATTCTGGTGCCTGTGCCACTCGCGCTTGTTGGCATTTATAGGGCACTGGCTATCGGTAACTAAGCCATGGGCTGTAGGTCTGAGGGCCCCCGTCGCCTGATTCGCAAAACCGGTGGTCGATTACGGGATCAGTTTTCACTTTTGTTTAAGGCCGCTCTAGATTAACCTGCCTGCATGAGTACCCCGCTTGCTGGCCCCGCTTTCCCATCGCCAGCCCAAAGCGTAAGCCCCGCCCTCTCCCGGCGTAATTTCCTGCAAAGAGCAGGTGCTCTGCTGGGCACCGCCGCACTAGGCCTGCCCGCTCAAGCTCTAGGCGCTGAGGTAAAGTCCATCCAAGGATTCGAATCCGCCGACCCTAAAACGAACGCGGCCCCGGGATGGGAGCCCCTTTCAAATCGAAAAATTCGGGTAGGTATCGCCGGCTATGGCGTTTGTGAATTTGGCGCGGCTTTTGGCTTTCAGGATCATCCCAATGTGCAGGTGGTGGCGGTCACCGATTTGATCCCCGAGCGCTGCGCCGCCCTAGCAAAGGCCTGCCGCTGCTCACAAACGTATCCCTCTCTTGAGGCTTTGGTCAAAGATCCCCTTATCGAGGCCGTATTCATTGCCACCGATGCACCTAGTCACGCCCGGCATTGCCTCGAGGTTCTGCGTCATGGCAAGCATGTCGCCACCGCGGTGCCAGCCGTATTCGGCTCGCTCGAAGAAGCCGAACAGGTCTGGGCAGCGGTCAAGGCCAGCGGCCTGATTTACATGATGTTCGAAACCTCCGCTTTCCACGCAGACCTGCACGCCATGCGGACCCTCTATCGGGCCGGTGATCTGGGCAAACTTGTCTACGCCGAGGGGGAATACTATCATTACATGTCATCGCCCATCGACTCTTACAAAGGTTGGCGCATCGGACTGCCACCCCAGTGGTACCCCACTCACTCTAATGCCTACTACCACTGCGTAACGGGCGAAGCCTTCACCAAAGTTTCCTGCCTCGGTACGCCCAGTTTAATCAGCGATTTTCAGACGCCTAACAATCCTTACCAGAATCCTTACGCGACAGAAATTGCCCTTTTTCATACCAGCGAAAACGGTATGGCCCGCATGGCGGTTAGTTGGGATACCCCTGGCGCCAGCGGTGAAATGGGCCGTATTCGCGGTCAACGGGGCTCGTTTTACGGCCAATATAAAGGGCTGAGCGAAAAACTTCCTAACCTCCAACGCCCTGCTTTCCCGTCAACTATGGTGGGCGCCTACACGGGTCATCACGGCGGCTCTCATCCTCACTTAACCAACGAATTTGTGAGCGCCTTGCTCCAAGGCCGTCAGCCCCTGGTGCATGTCGCCATGGCGCTTAATTTAACCGTCGCCGGCATTGTGGCCCATCAATCGGCGATCAAAGGCGGCAGGTGGTTAGATATCCCGCACTACAAAATGTAATCGCCCTCATTACGGGCAATTGCGCGGCCCGATCATGGTCATTGAACCGCACCCGGCCCTCGTCGCCCTTGAGGCTTCGCTGCGCTAAGCAAGCGTCCAATTCAAAAGTAAACTGAAGGAGGGAACCCCTGCCCGCAAAGCTGTTTTCGGAGTCTTCGACGGATCGAGCGCAAAACGAAATATTTGGACCTTCGTCGCCATTTATTGCGGGTCTCCAGCATTAGGCCTAATGCGATTTGTAAAGGCCGCCGGGACGTTTTTTAACTTATATTTCGCTGCGCTAAAATTTTTCTTGAAAACTACCTTTCATAATGAGTTATCGAAATAGTTAGTTATTGTCCCCTCACCCCTAAAATGCAAAACTCAATAAAATCGCTCATTAAAAAAGCTCCGCTTCTTGCACTAGCAGTCCTCCTCGTCCCTTCGACCGCCTTCGCCTCGTCAGGGACTGTTCTAAAATCCGATGACTTCGTCGGCGTATCATTTTGGATGATTTCGATGGCGCTCGTCGCCGCCACCGCCTTTTTCTTCCTCGAGACCCAACGGGTCACTCCGAAGTGGAAAACATCGCTCACCGTATCTGGTTTGGTGACCATGGTGGCAGCCTGGCATTACTTCTACATGCGAGACGTTTGGGTAGCCACTGGCGCCACCCCGACGGTTTATCGTTACATCGACTGGATTATCACCGTTCCACTGCTGATGGTTGAATTCTTTTTGATTCTGTCGGCCATAACCAAAGTCCCTGTCGGCATTTTCTGGCGACTCATGATTGGAACTCTTGTTATGCTGGTCTTCGGGTTCCTTGGTGAAGCGGGCTACATGGCGGCTTGGCCTGCGTTCATCGTTAGCATGGCTGGCTGGCTCTTCATTATCTGGGAGATCTATGGCGGTCAGGCTGGCAAAATTAATGCGGAGTCCGCTCCCCCAGGAGTTCAGTCTGCTTTCAAGTTAATGCGCTCGATTGTTGTGTTCGGTTGGGCCATCTATCCGATCGGTTATTTCCTCGGCTACCTGACGGGATCTGGTCCCGAAAGCAGCATGAAGACGCTCAACGTAGTCTACAATCTGGCCGACGTTGTTAACAAAATTGGTTTCGGCGTGATTATTTGGACGGTTGCAGTGTCTGAATCAGAAAAGTCCTCCGCGAAGTAACGCGGTTATTTAAACGACCAGATCATCACAATTTTTTGTGGTGGTCTGGCCAATTAGGCCCAGCCTTTTGCCATGAGCTCGTCCACGCGCCCTGCTGGATTGATTGAAATCTCTGCGTTCGAGCCTAGGCTCGCTGAACTTGAGCGTTTCATGATCGCAGAGGTGTCCGACGACGGGAGGTCTTCAACTCACCTCTCGCCCGTGGTCCAAGCTTGCCTGAATCACCTTAGCTCAGGTGGTCATCGCGTGCGAGCCCGACTCGGGTTTGAGGCCGCCATCCAGCTGGGTCTTTCGGCGAATGACTCGATCGTGATTGGAGCCGCTGCTGAGCTCCTCCACAATGCGTCTCTGATTCACGACGACCTGCACGACGCAGCCGCAATCCGCCGGGGCCAACCAACGGTGTTTGCCGCTTATGGCCCAGATGTGGCCATTCTATCCGGGGATTTACTCCTATCGTCCGCCTATTCCGCCCTCGCCCGATTTTCACTTCCTTCGAGCGTTCCCGAGATGATCCGTCTGCTCCACCAAAGAACGGCGCAAGTGATCCGGGGCCAATGCGGCGACCTTTCAGCTCGGACGCAGCCGGTTACTGATAGCACTCGCTACGAACAGATCGTGGCCGGTAAATCGGGTGCCTTGCTAAGCCTTCCATTGGAATTAGCGTTGTTGGGAGCTGGCTTTCGCGATGCCCTAAGCCTTGCGCAAGAGGCGGCGGAGTCGTTTGGCATTGGCTATCAGATTTTAGACGATCTTGAGGACGCGACTCGTGACGGGCCACTTGCCCTAAACTTACTCAACGTTCTGGCGGTGGAACACACCCGAGTGGATGCCAATCGAATCGCCCGCGAGATCGGAGCGAAGCATCTACGCTTTGCGATTTCTGCGTCCAACCGTTTGCCGCGAGGATCAGGAGAATTACTACAGCAACTGGCCCGCGCTTTGAGCGAACGCCTCTAATTCGCGGCAACCCACGCGATGCAGGCGATCGTCATCGGGGCAGGATTTGGCGGCATGGCGTCGGCGTTGCGCCTGCGCGCTAAAGGCTACGATGTGAGGCTGATCGATCGCTGTCCGATGGTGGGCGGGCGCGCCCAAGTTTATGAGCGCGAAGGCTTCCGCCACGACGCCGGTCCGACGGTCATCACAGCGCCGTTTTTGTTTGAGGAACTCTTCGGCCTATTTGGTGAGCGGCTGGAGGACTCCCTCAAGTTGGTCCCGCTGCAACCCTGGTATCGCTTTGTATTTTCCGATGGCGACCACTTCAACTACGGCGGTACTCTCGAGGAGACCCTAGCCGAAATTGGCCGGATCGAACCGCGGGACCGCGATGGCTATCTTGCTCTTCTGGCCCACTCTCGCCGCATTTTCGAGGTCGGGTTCACCCAGCTTTCAGCGCAGCCATTTCACCGCTTCACGACCATGCTCAATCAGGTTCCGCGCCTGGTTAGTTTGCGTAATTATGAAACGGTGTGGAGCATGGTGCGACGTCACCTCAGGAGCGAAAAGCTGCGTCAGGCCTTTTCGATTCAACCCCTTTTAGTCGGAGGCAATCCGTTCGATACGACGAGCATCTACGGGTTGATCCATTTTCTCGAACGCGCCTATGGAGTGCACTTCGCCATGGGCGGAACCAGAGCCGTCTGCGCCGCGTTAAGCGAGTTAATGAAGCGCCAAGGCGTAGAAATTCAGCTCGGCACCACGGTGGATTCGGTTGTTATTGAAAACGGTCGAGCCACGGGCATCCGCTTGGAGAGCGGTATTAAACTAGAAGCCGACGTGATTGTCTCCAACGCGGATGCCGCATACCTTTATCGCAAGATGATACCGCCCGCGCAGCAAAAGGTCTCAACGCGCCTCAAGCTCGCGACCGCGCATTATTCCATGGGGCTATTCGTTCTTTATTTCGGAACGACCCGAACCTACCCCGAGGTGGCTCATCATACGATTTGGCTGGGTTCGCGTTACCGTGAACTCCTCAAGGATATCTTTCACCGAAAAATTCTAGCGGATGATTTCTCCCTGTATTTGCACCGCCCGACGGCGACGGACCCGAGTTTCGCGCCCGCCGGTTGCGACAGTTTTTATGTGCTATGCCCGGTGCCTAATCAGCAGGCGAATCTCGACTGGGCCGTCGAAGCCCCAAGGTTGCGCAATCGGATCGTGGCGGCGTTAGACCGCACTATTCTCCCAGGACTGCGCGAAACCATCACGGCTGATTTTTACAAAACGCCGGACGACTTTGCCCACGATTACCTGAGTGTGCACGGAGCGGGGTTTTCGGTCGCGCCACTGTTCCGGCAATCGGCCTGGTTTCGATTTCATAACCGCGCGGAAGGCATCGAAAATCTATACCTTACGGGAGCCGGGACCCATCCCGGGGCCGGATTGCCGGGCGTTTTGTGCTCCGCAAAGGTGGTGGATGCGCTCATCCCGGCGGCTCGGCGGGACACCGTCACTGTATGAGCGCGAAGCCGGACTCCGCCCTCGCTCAGGCGGATCAGTCCCTCGCGCGGCAGGGGCGCAGTTTTCATTGGGCTCGCACGTTCCTCGCTCCGCAACATGCCGCTCGGGCGACGCGACTTTATGGATTCTGCCGCGGGCTGGATGATCTAGCCGACGATGCCGGGCAGGCTTCAGACCCCGGGGAGGCTCTCGACCGAATTCGCGTTGCACTTGCGCAAGGAAATTCCGCTGACGATCGTATCGCTGACGCAATCAGGTTATTTCGGGAGTGCTCTATTCCGGCCGAGATCCCCGATGCGCTGCTCGACGGACTGATCTCGGATCTTGGTCCGGTGCGAATGCAAAACGACGAGCAACTACTGCGCTATGCCTATCGCGTCGCAGGCACGGTCGGGCTGATGATGTGCGCAGCCTTGGACGTGAGGCAGTCCGCGGCCCGGCCCCACGCCATTGATCTGGGGATTGCCATGCAACTGACCAACATCTGCCGCGATGTCAGCGAGGATGCCCTAGCCGGGCGGCGTTACCTACCGGCCCACCTGATCGGAGAAGTTGAACCGGCTCGGTTAATCTCGCCCGACGAAGCCCTCCAGCAGCGAATTCGTGGCACCGTCCGGCAACTGCTTGAATTGGCCGACCGCTTTTATGCTAGCGGCGAAGCCGGGCTATCCTTCCTCCCGTTGCGCGCGCGCTTCGGCATCCTGATAGCCGCGCGGGTGTACCAGGCGATCGGCACGCGTCTAAAAAGAGGAAACTTTTCCCCGTGGAGGGGTCGAGCGGTTGTTTCCAAAACCAGCAAGTTATGGATCTCTCTCGTTGCATTTTTTACCCTTCCGTTTAACCGCACATTTTGGAGGCCACGACCGCACCAAGCAACGCTGCACGCGGCGCTGGGTGGTTTGCCGGGCGTCCATGCCCCAGCATGAACTCGGATGACGATCTCGTGATTCTAGGTGGTGGTTGCGCTGGACTCAGCCTGGCCATGCGACTCGCCGAACGGGGCGAGCAATGCCCTCAAACCACCATAATCGAGCCCCGCGAGAGCTACGACCATGACCGCACCTGGTGTTTCTGGGGTACCCCTTCGGCCCAACTCAGCGCGCTCGTTCGACACCGCTGGAATCGGGTGCAAGTGATGGCCGATGGCCATCGACTCGAGGTAGATTGCACGGCCACACCGTATGAAATGATACCGGCATCCGTCTTCTACGCGACTGCACTCAAGGCGATATCGCAGAATCATCGCCTCCGTTTCTGCGGCGGTACATCATTCGACGGTGAGCCGGTTCGGCGGGGCGATCGTTGGGAGATTTCGACCACTCAGGGGATGTTAAGGCCCCGATGGATCGTAGACACCCGTCCCCTCCGGCCGCCTCAACGCGACGATGCACTTTTATGGCAGTCGTTCTGCGGCCTGGAGATCCACTGTGAAACCGAGTGCTTCAATCCTGAATGCGCTACCTTGATGGATTTCCTGCCCACTACCGACCAACGCATTATGTTTCTTTACGTGCTGCCAACCAGCACCAGGCAGGCTCTAGTCGAGTTGACCGTGTTTGCACCGGACCCCTTGGGGCCGGACATGCTGCAACCGATCTTAATGCAGGTGCTGGCCGAGCGGCTGAAGATCGCACCACCGCAGGTCATTCGCGCTGAATCCGGTTCTCTCCCCATGGGACTTTCTTCGATCCGAAATCGACCTCACCCCGATTGGATTCGCGCCGGCCTCCCCGGCGGGGGGGCGCGGCCCGCTTCGGGTTTCGCGTTTCAGCGCATCCAACGCTGGGCCGACCAATGTGCGGGCCTGCTAACCCAAGGGCTGCGGCCCTGCGCGCCGCGCACCGACCCGTGGCGGCTACGCGCGATGGACGATCTATTTCTGCGTGTTTTACGGCGACATCCGGAAGCCGCCCCCGACCTTTTTTTGCGACTATTTGCTCTACGCGACTTCGCCGCGATGGTTCGATTTTTGAGTGATTGCCCGAGCTGGACGGATTGCCGTCGAATCATCTGCGCACTCCCGCCCGGCCTGTTCCTGGGGGAGTTGGGCAAAACTCTACTTTCGACGAACAATTTCCGATCGTAACCGATATGAAAGCACTGCGCATTCAGGGCATTTTATTTACGGCTAGCGCCGCCCTGGTCACCTTGGGCTCGTTAGGGCTGGGACGACTACCGCCGCAGGTTGAATTGATCGTGGTTACCGTGCTGATTTTGGTGTTAGGGGTGCCCCATGGGGCGCTTGATACGATTTTCGCAAAGCAACTCTACGGGATCCGAACCCTTACGGGTTGGCTACAGTTTACCCTGTTGTACGTGCTTCTGGCGGCCTTGGTCGTAGGATTGTGGCGTTGGCAACCGGCCCTGTTTTTGCTGGGATTTTTAATCATTTCCGCGGCCCACTTCTCCGGCGATCCTCTGCCTCCTACACCCTGGCCGGTGCGCCTGCTGTATGGCGGTAGTGTGATTTTGCTACCCACTCTCTGGCACGCGCCGGAAATTAGCCGACTTTTTGGTTTACTCGTGGGCGAGTCCACGGCTGCCCCACTGATACCTTGGCTCCGATTGCTCGCGTGGCCTTGGCTGGTTGGCCTCACATTTGCCTCGGTCTGGCAAATCCGCAAAGATTTCTGGACGTCGCTAGAAATAGTTGCGGCCGGCTCTCTCGCGCTGGCGGCTCCACCGTTGGTGGCCTTTGTCGTTTTTTTCTGCGGAATGCACAGCTCCCGCCATATCCTAAGAACCATGAGTTTTTCCGGCCGTTCCTCTTGGCGATATATTACCGGGGCGGCGTTGTTGCCGATGCTCGGTGTCTTGCTAGGCTCGGGATTGGCCTGGGGCTTTCTCCGTAACACCGCCATTGATGCGCGAGTCATCCAGGTGGTCTTTGTCGGCTTGGCCGCACTGACCGTTCCCCATATGGTGTTGGTCGAAAGAGTTCGCCTGTCGGGTTGGGCTCGAAAGACGCCGGGTTGATGTCATAGAAACGTTCTGCTGGCCTCTTTTTGGTTGGAGCTGGATTAGACCGGCCACGAATTGCGCTGGGAATTCATCGGCCCCATGCCGAGGTTGAACGCTACCTGCGAAATCGCGCTTGAACGCACAAGCGGAGCAAGCTTCGGCTGACCTCAGCATAGGGGGTCAACCGCATGACCGGTGCGGCCTCGCCCCATGAGGGCCTCCGAGCGGGACGGTTTGGGGCGAAACCAAACGTGTCCGACTCGGTGCTCGCGCCTCATGGTTGGCTGAGTCCGAGTTGCACCGAACGTGTTTCTCGGCTCGCGGTGCGCTCTAAGATCGCCCGGTAGGGCAGGGTAGGGCGAGGCCGGGCCCAAGGATCGCGCGGCGCGCTCGGCGGGCCGCGCCCATTTTTCAGATCTGCGGAAATACCGACACTCACACAAATTTGTGAGCAATATTATAAGATTTTCGCTGATCTTTGCTTGACCGATGTGGAGAAAAATGGGTTGAAATGGGGCGTTGTGGGGCACTTGGCGGCTCCCGACCCTCATGGCTCAACCCGGCAAAGCATTTTACACCGGCCTTTTCAGGCACACCCTCGACGAGAAAGCTCGGCTGACGATCCCCTCGGCGTGGCGCCATGCCCACGAGCAGAGCGATGCGTTTTTGGCCACACCGCATCCCGATGGTTATGTCGCCGTTTTGCCTCCGGCTGAGGTGGAGAAACTTCACGCCAAGATCGCGCAGATGGCTTTGAGCGATGGCGCGGGGCAGGATTTTGTGGCCCGCTTTTTTTCTCAGACCCAGGCGTTCTCGTTCGATAAGCAGGGTCGCATCGCAGTGGGCGCCGATCTTTTGGCTCATGCGGGCATCGGCAAAGACGCGGTGCTCGTGGGCTCGTTGACCAAATTCAATCTCTACGCGCCGGAGCGCTGGGCTAAGGTCGAGACGCGTACGGCGGGTGATAACTTCGGCGACATCATGCGCCGGCTAGGGATCTGACGACCATGCGCCGCTCTTTCCTCATCGCCACCACTCGTCTGCCTTTAATCAAGGCGGCTGTCGGAGTTTCGGCCTCACCACGCCATCTCGCCGCCTCAGGTCGCATATTCCGCGGTCCCTCGACACCGCGGGCTTCGATCGCGCCGGTCGTCACTGCGCGTGTGAGTAACGGTCTGATTTTACGTGCGGTCTATCAGGTTAATTTCAAAAGGCTCCGGCCCTCCTCCGATGTCCGCGGCGGTCGCTGAAATTTACCCCGCGCCTATGCAACCTGGCCATCAACCCGTCCTCCTGCGTGAGACGCTGGCCTTTCTGTCGCCTCGTCCGGCGGGACGTTACTTAGATTGCACGTTTGGCGGCGGTGGACACACCCGCGCAGTGTTGGACTCGGCGCCAGATGTAAACGTGCTCGCGCTAGATCGCGACCCTGCAGCTGGCCCGCGGGCCGCCGAATTAACGGCGGTGTACGGTCAACGTTTTACCCTCGTGGATCGAGATTTTGGTCAGCTCGGCGAGCTCCCGGAAACGGAATTCGACGGCATCCTTTTTGACCTCGGGGTTTCCTCTTTTCAGCTCGATGACGGTGAGCGCGGTTTCTCGTTTCGTCAGGACGCCCCGGCGGATATGCGCATGGATCCACGCGCCGGTGTGCCGGCGAGCCGTTGGCTCGAGACGGCGACCGAGGAGATGCTGGTGCGCGCGATCCGTGACTATGGCGAAGAGCAAAACTGGCGTCGCGTCGTCCGCGCGTTGATCGCGGCCCGCGCCACGGGCGCGTTAGCCCGCACCTCCACGCTCGCCCACCTAATCTCTGAGGCCATCCCGCCGCGGGATCGCCATACCTCCAAGGTTCATCCCGCGACGCGTTCGTTTCAGGGTATCCGCATCGCCGTAAACGACGAACTCGGCGCGATCGAGCGCGCCTTGCCCGCAGCTTTTGCAAAACTAGCTCCCAGCGGCGTGCTCGTCGTCATCAGTTTTCATTCGTTGGAAGATCGCCCCGTTAAACAGTTTTTCCGTCGTCAATGCGGCCAACCCGAAGGCGCCCACGATTCTCTGCCGCAGGATCTGCGCAAGAAATACGCCGAGCCACTCACACGCCGCCCGGTGACGCCCGCCGAAGACGAACTCGCCGCCAACCCTCGCAGCCGCTCCGCCAAACTCCGCGCGCTGCGTAAACTCTGATCGCCCTCCTCACGATTCCCCTCATCCGACCATGCGTACCACCAACCACGCTTTTGTGAATCAGTTCTTTATCTACACCCTGTGCACGATCTGCTTCAGCGGTTCGCTCGGTCTGGGTGCGGTGTGGATGCGCCACCAAATTTCTCTCACGGCCAACGCCAACAAGGTCCTCGAGTCGCGCCTCGCTGAGCTCCATCGCCATCTCAATGAAACCGCGACTGCCATCGAAATCGAGCAAGACCCAGCTCGCCTAAAGCAGCGCAATGTCGCGATGCGCCTTGGCCTCGTCCTGCCGGTCGCTCAGTCCATCACAGAAAACGCCGGTATGCGTCTCGCCGCCAAAGCCAGTCGCGGTCTGCTTTCCGATCGGCCCATGCCGATCAGCTTCAAATTGGCCTCGCGTAACTAGCCATGTCCAAGGGCTTCGCCTCTAACCCTCGGCAAATCCTCCTCGCCACCATTGTGTTGGCGAGTTTTGTCGGTGTCGGTGCGCGTCTGGTCTGGTTGCACGTCATTGATCGTGATGCGTTGCTGCGCTTCGTATCCCAAGCCCGCTATAAAATTGAGCCGTTACCGGGTCGACGCGGCGATATTCTCGACGCGAACGGGGCCAAACTCGCCACCAGTCGCTCCCTTATCATTCTTGCCGTCGATCCACAATCGCTGCGTAAAGAAGACGAAGCCAAGTGGCCCCAGCTTGCTGCCTTAATCGGCATGAACCCCAGCGAACTCGCGCGTATTTTTAATACGAAGACGCGCCCCGTTGCATCGACTTCAGCCCAAAACATTGAGCGCAATGGTGTCTCCGCGCCCAAGTCCGCCACCTTTGCGTATAATGTCACACCCAGCGATGCGACCGCGCCAATCCCAGCCAGCGATTCCGAAACTGAAAATTCTGATGATGAAGACGAGGCTCCTGATGCTGCCGGTAATCGCGCCATCCGTTTTGCGAAATTGAGCGAATCGATCACCGAATCTACGTTTACCTCGATCAAGCAACTCAACATCAAGGGTGTGATTGGTCAGCGCGTCTACCGTCGCGCCTATCCCAATAATTCTATCGCCTCGCATATCATCGGCTATGTGGATCGCACCGAGCGCCCTGTGACTGGGATCGAGCGTTACGCCGATTTTTATCTCCACGGCCTCAATGGCTGGCTTGAATCCGAAAAAGACGGCAAACGCGAGGAGCTCGCCCAATTCCGTACGCGCCAAGTCCCAGCCGCTGACGGCTACAGTGTAAAACTCTCCATCGATTCTGTCGTTCAACAAATCGTCGACGAAGAACTCGCCGCCATCGCCGCGAAATACGAGCCTGAGAAAGCCACGATCATCGTCAGTGATCCTCGCACGGGTTTCATTCTCGCTCTTGGTAATTACCCGAGCTTTGACCTCAACACGTACAACAAACTTACCAAAGAAGAGCAGGGGCGTATGCGTAATATCGCCGTCTCGGATATGTATGAACCGGGCTCGGTTTTCAAAATCGTCGCTGTGGCCGGCGCCCTCAACGAAGGCTTGGTCAACGCTGGTTCCACTTTCGATTGCACGAGCGATTCCATCGAGTATCGAGGCAAGACCCGCAAACTTCCCCGCGAAGATCACAATTTTGACCATCGTCTAACGGTCTCAGAAATCGTCGCGCACTCCTCCAATCGCGGTGCGGCCCAACTCGCGATGGCGATGGGCGATGATCGCTTCTACGGTTACGCCCGCGCTTTCGGATTCGGTCAACTCACGGGATTTCCTAATCTCGGGATTGAAAGCCCGGGTATGTTGGCGTCGCCCAAGAAATGGGACGGACTCACGATCACGCGTATGCCGATGGGGCACTCCATCGCCGCGACGCCTTTGCAAATGCATCAGGCGATGACCGTAATCGCCAGCGGTGGCGTTATGATGCGCCCGAGTATCATTCGACAGGTGTTGGATTCGTCTGGAGAAGTCGTTTATCGCTTCGATCGACGCGAGGGCGATCGGGTCGTCTCCGAACGTACCGCGCAGACCGTGGCGCGGATGTTGCAAGGCGTCGCTTCGAAAGAAGGAACCGCCCCAGAAGCTGCTATCAAAGATTATGACGTCGCTGGGAAAACAGGCACCTCACAAAAAATCGTCAATGGACGCTACTCCGAGCGTGAACACGTCGTTTCCTTTGTCGGATTTTTACCGGCAAACCAGCCGCGTCTCGTGATCTCGGTAATCGTTGATGGAGCCGATAAAAATTGTCCCGGTGGGGTTGCTTACGGTTCAAAAGTCGCCGCCCCCTCGTTCAAGCGCGTGGCGGAGCAACTTATCCGTCATCTCGATATTAAACCAGTGGAGCCGCTCTCGCCTGTCGCGCCGGGGCCAAAAAAGCCAGCCTCGCGCCTCGCCTTGAAAGGCTCGCGTCAATGATCGGTTATCTCTCAACCAATCACGCGCTCATTGCCGCGTTTGCGCCTCGTCCCGAGCGTCGTACGCGAGGTGAGACTTTGGCGCTTAATCGCGTCTTCAAAAAAGCGCCTAAGCTCTCGGACTATTTCGACGACGACGAGATTCTCGCGATCAAAGGCAGTTTGGAGCGTCCGATCTCGGGCTTGGCCATGGACAGTCGACGCGTGGCGCCGGGTAATGTCTTTTTTGCACTCCCCGGTTTTCGTTTGGATGGAGCACAGTTTGTCGATGAAGCCATGAGTCGCGGCGCGGTCGCCATCGTCACGGAAAAAATGCCGACGCATCCGCCGGCAAAAGTAACTTTTATTCACGTCGCCAACGCGCGGGCCTCGCTCGCGCGGGTTTCCCAGCGTTATTACAAATTTCCCGATCGCGATCTCTCCGTGGTCGGGGTCACAGGCACCAGTGGTAAGACGACGGTGTCGCACCTGATCCAGCATTTCTTAAGCGGCGACCAACGGGTCGGGCTCATGGGCACGATTAACTATGATCTCGGTGCGCGCACCGTCCCCTCGTTTCGCACCACGCCCGAGTCGCTGGATGTTTATGGAATGCTCGCGCAGATCCGTGACGCGGGTTGCCGCCAAGCGGTCGTAGAAATCAGCTCACACGCCATCGATCAACAGCGCGTCCAAGGGCTCCGTCTCGGGGTCGCAGTTTTTACCAATCTCGCCAGCGAGCACCTCGATTATCACGCAACTACGGCCGCCTATTTTGACGTCAAAACGCGTTTGTTTAATGGTGAAAATGGGGCCGCTCCGAAAGTGGCCGTAGTCAATCTCGATGACCGACATGGTACTCAGCTCGTAGCGCGTATACCCGCTGAGGTGCGCACCCTCACTTTTGGTGAAACACCTGCGGCTCAAGTCCGCGCGGAAAATATCGTATACACGCTTAAAAGCACGAACTTCAAACTCATCTGGCCCGCTGGCACGATGCAGATTGAGTCACCCTTAGTGGGAAGTTATAATTTGAGTAACCTGCTCGCCGCAATTGCCACGGCCTATGGGCTGGGCCGCGATCCATTTGTTTTTCTCGCCAAGCTACGTGCCTTCAAGGGCATCCCCGGCCGGATGGAACGCATGGAGGAAGGGCAGGGATTCCAGGTTTTGGTGGATTACGCTCACACCGCGAATTCATTACGCGCGGCTTTGGGGATGGTGCGCGCGATGACGCCCGGTCGTCTCTTTGTGGTCTTTGGTTGCGTGGGTCATCGTGGGCGTACGCAACGGGCCGTTATGGCAGAGACCGTGCAGGAGTTCGCGGATTTTATCATGGTGACGGCAGATAATCCGAAAGACGAATCGCTCACCCAAATTTTTACCGACATGCAGGCTGGGGTAACCGATCAGGATAAATTCACGTGGATCGAAGATCGGCGCCGAGCCATCAGCCTCGCACTCGATGCGTGTAAGCCGGGCGATAGCCTCGTGATCGCGGGTAAAGGCCACGAAAGTTATCAGCACCTAGGGTCTACGGTTGTGCCTTTTGATGACCGCGAAGTCGTGCGGGATCTGCTTCGTCGCAAAACGCCAAGTTTCTGATGCCGCATTTTGATCCAGACCAACTTGCTCGTTGGACCGCCGGTCGCTGGACGGTTTCGCCGACCACGCGGTTGAGTGGCTTTGCGATCGATACGCGCCAAGTCCGCGCGGGTGAAATTTTTGTCGCGCTTAAAACCGTAGCTCGTGATGGCCATGATTTTCTCGCGACTGCGCTGCAAGCCGGGGCCTCGGCCGCGATCGTTTCATCGCCCAATCTCGACGTGGCTCTGCCACAACTTATCGTCGAAGATCCTCTCGCGGCGTTTCAGGCGATTGCTCGCGAATACCGTCGTACGTTTGCCGGCCCAGTGATCGGCGTCACCGGCAGCGCGGGCAAGACTTCGACGAAAAACCTCCTCGCGTTACTGCTCGGAGCTAGGGCGGAAGCTAGCCCCGTGCTCGCGACTGAAGGAAATCTTAACAACCACCTCGGTGTGCCTCTGACGCTTACTCGGTTAGATCCGAGCCGGCATCAATTTGCGGTGATCGAAGCCGGTATCAGCGCTCCGGGCGACATGGCCGTCCTTGCGGGTATGATCCAGCCGGATGTCGCGATCACCACGCTGGTCGCAGCGGCGCATATCAAAGAACTGGGTTCGCTCGAGGGCGTCGCATTGGAGAAATCCCAGCTTTCCGCGGCGGTGCGACCTAAAGGCGTGGCGATATATCCTGCGTCGTGCGCTGCTTTTTCAGCGTTTCGAGCACTAACGGTGTCGCACATCAAGGTGGAACCGATCGCACAGCATGCAGGGCGAAACTCTCCTTTAAACTCGGTCGGTTTTGTGATCACGCAATCAGCGGAAACGACGCGCCTTGAGCTCTGGCGGGAAGAGGGCAACACGTCGGTATTTACGCTGCGACGCGTGACTGATGGGATGGCGCAAAATGCGGCACTCGCGATCAGCGCGGCGTTGCATCTCGGCGTGAGTGCTACTGCCATTGAGGAACGCTTGCAGACTTTTGCACCGGCTGCGATGCGCGGTGAATGGCGGCGAGTCTCGGGCTGTTTGCTCTACCTGGATTGTTACAACGCCAATCCTGCCTCGATGGTTGATGCGTTGGAGACGTTTCGCGCGGTGGCTCCAGCGACGGAACCACGGCTTTATGTGATCGGCGGTATGGAGGAGCTCGGGGCGGAAGCGGCTCGTTATCACCATGAATTAGGACGCCTGATCGAATTGCGCGCCGAGGATGCGCTGGTGACGATGGGAGATTACGCCGACGAACTTCGTGCCGGGGCTATTGAGCAAGGGTTGAATGCCGCGCAAATTTCGGTGGTGACGCAACATGCGGACATCGCGGCGGCGATTGCTGGTTTCCGCGGGGCTATTTTCGTCAAAGGGAGTCGTCGTTATCAACTGGAGGCAGCGCTTGGCGCACTTTTAGATCCTATTTCTTTATGCTAAGTTATTTGGCTAATTTTGAAGATTTCTACGGCCCGTTTCGCGTATTTCGGTCACTGACGTTTCGTACCGTAGGCGCGACCGTGACCGCTGCTATGATTGGCTTTATCATCGGGCCTTGGCTCATTGCGAAGTTGCGCAAATTGAAATTCGGCCAGCACTACGACGACGATCGGACGGGCGATCTTGCGCAGCGTTTTGATAAAAAAAACACTCCCACGATGGGTGGACTGCTGATTTTTGCGGCGGTGTTTGGCTCATCGGTGTTGTGGGCGGAACCCAAAATTTGGGTTGGGATCGCGCTCTTTGTTTACGCGGCCCTCACAGCGGTCGGTTTCCGCGATGATTGGCTCAAAGTCGTACACAAGAATCGTAACGGTATCTCTTCGAAAGAGAAAATTTTTTGGCAGACTTTGGTCACGGTAGTCGCGCTGGTCGCGCTGCTCTGGCACCCCGCCAGCGCAGAAAAAATCCGAGAGCTGTGGGTGCCGTTTGTGAAACATCCGATTTATGTGTTCTCGGGTGTGATCGGTCTGCCGGCATTGTTTATATTTATCTACCTGTGGCTCGTCGGTTTTAGCAATGCGATCAACCTGACCGATGGATTGGATGGGCTAGCAATCGGTTGCACGATCTCGGTGTCACTGGTGTACGGAATTTTGGCCTACGTCGCAGGCAACGTAATAATATCAGATTATCTTTTGATCCCCTATGTGGCGGGGGTGGGTGAACTGACGGTGGTTTGTGGAGCGCTGGTGGGCGCCGGGCTGGCGTTTCTTTGGTACAATTCTTTTCCAGCGGAAGTTTTCATGGGCGACACGGGCTCGCTGGCGCTCGGTGGTTTGATCGGAATCATGGCGTTTATGGTGCAGCAGCCTCTGACGTTGCTGATCGTTGGCGGAGTTTTCGTGTGGGAGGCCGCCTCGGTCATGATCCAAGTGTCGGTGTTTAAATACACCAAACGACGCAGCCCGACTGGGGAAGGGAAACGGTTTTTCCTGATGGCGCCGATCCATCATCATTTTCAAAAAAAGGGCTGGCCCGAGACTAAGGTCGTTCTGCGATTTTGGGTTTTGTCGCTGATCTTCGCCCTCGTTGGGCTCGGCACACTGAAGCTACGTTAAACTTAAACTGTTTACCGGATTAACTTACCTAAATTTCACTCTAGATTGAACGTGCGTTTTTTATCCTGAACAACCATCTACTTTAATTATGAAAATCATCCGTGTCTTTGGCGTAGTCGTGGGCATCCACCTTTTCGCACTCATGCTCATTTTCGCTAATCCTGGTTGCAGCTCGACGAGCAAACCAGCCCCCACGCCGGCGGATACCGCAGCCGCTCCCAATCCGGCGGCTCCTGTGGTGAGTGTGCCGCTCTCAGGTAACTCATCGCTCGCGACGGAATCATCCCTGACGGCCGCGCCACTTGGGGCTGAACCTATGAGCAGTGCAGTCGGTGGCGTGCGTTTCACGCCTACGCGTCCCGGCACGCCTGCGGCCAGCGCTCTCGAGGCCGCACCCATGACCAATGTTACTCCCGCTACCACCTATGTCGTCGTAAAAAATGACAACCTCTCGAGCATCGCGAAGAAAAATCACCTCACGGTAACCGAACTCGCTGCGGCCAATAACATCAAAGTCGCGCAATCTCTGCGTCTCGGCCAAAAACTGATCATCCCTGGCAAGGCTCCTGCGGCGGGCGCGGCCATCTCCCCAGCGGCCGCTCCGGCCAAGGCGACCACGCCCTCTGCCAATGCCGCCCTCAAGCCGGCTGGAGATGCCGTCTCGCATACCGTCAAAATGGGTGAGTCGCTGGGCGCCATCGCGCGCAAGTACGGGGTGCGTCAGGGTGATATTGCTGTCGCCAATAACATTACCGACCCGCAAAAAATCACCGCCGGGCAGATTCTCACGATACCCGCTCCCTCGGCGGCCTCCAAAGCCAAAGCAGCCGGCCAGCCGGCGGATACCGCCAAGGCTCCTGAACCCATGAAGCCGCTCTTTGTCGTTCCTCCGGTTGAGCAAGATCTTGATGCGGGCTTGAAGCCTGCGACGGGCGCTGACGTGCCGGTCATTAAGGTCGAGGAAGCCCCTGCGCCGAAGCTCTAAACGAATCCATGGTGTACGCGTTCGCGGATCCTTGCCGCGTACAGTTTTTTCGCTCTCCGCCTTTTTGAGTCTGCTATGTCGACCGCGCCCGTCGTACCGCCTCTTGCCCGTCAGCTCATTAATCCCGCCGCGTTGATCGCTGTCTGCTGCATTGGGCTAACGATTTTAGGCCTGACGATATTGTTCAGTGCGAGCGCGTCGTTTAAGCAGGGGCCGTATTATTATCTCAACAAACAGATCTTGGGGGTCTTTTTGGCCGGCGGCCTGTGTTTCATCGCTAGTCGGATCAACCTTGATTACGCGCGACGTTACTCTTGGTGGATCGCCGGTATCGCTTTGTTTTTATTAGTGTTGGTGTTGATTCCTGGTTTGGGGATTTCAGTGAAGGGCAGTCGTCGTTGGTTGGGGTTGGGTCCCGTGCGTTTGCAAGTATCGGAATTCGCCAAGCTCGCGCTGGTTTTTTGCCTCTCGCACTACCTCGCTTTGAATCAGACGCGCATCGGTGAACTCGTACGTGGTTATTTGGTGCCGCTGGCTTTGATCGGTGCGTTCGTCGGCTTAATCGTACTTGAGCCGGATTTCGGTACGGCGGCGCTCGCTCTGGTGGTGGGACTCACGTTGCTGTTTTTGGCCGGTGCAAAATGGCGCTATATTGTGCCGACCGTGGGGCTCGCGATTTCCTTTTTTGCAGTGATGGTGATCCACAACCCAAATCGTCTGCGGCGTTTCGTGGCTTTTCTTGATGTCGAAGGTAACAAGCAGGGCGGAACTTATCAATTATACCAAGCCTTAGCGGCTTACGCGGCTGGTGGCACCGGGGGCGCTGGGCTGGGGCAGGGGCGACAACAGCTCAATTTTTTGCCGGAAGCTCACACGGATTTTATTTTTGCGGTCGTTGGCGAGGAACTTGGGCTCTGGTTTACGCTCGGTGTGGTGGCGGTTTTTGCGACGATCTTCATTGCTGGACTCGTGCATCTACGGCGTGCGCCTAACCTCTTTCATTTCTTACTCGTGACGGGTTGCCTCATGTTGATCTGTTTGCAGTCGATCGTGAATCTCGGGGTGGTGACCGGCGTGTTTCCGACCAAGGGTATGTCGCTACCCTTTATCAGTGCCGGGCTCTCGAATCTATTGCTCATGGGTTTGCTGGTGGGTATCATCCTCAACACGCAACGCACGTGGGGTCGCGCGGTACTGGCCGAAAAATCGCGCTCGATGCGCGAGGTACTGGGTTAAGTATCTTGGCCATTCGTATCAGCCCCGTTTACTTAATAATTCATGAGCCACTTTCTCATCTCTTGTGGTGGCACCGGCGGACATCTTTCGCCGGGCATCGCTCTAGCCGAGGGGCTCACGGCTCGCGGCCACACCGCGACGCTTTTAATCAGTCAGAAAAAAGTAGACGCCCGACTCATCGAGAAATATCCGCAGATGCAGTTTGCCCGCATGCCGGGTTCGGGGTTTTCTTGGCGCCCGATTGCTTTGATGCGTTGTCTCTGGGCGCAATTTCGGGCGGTGCGGTTTTGCCGCCGGCTCATTCGGCAGACTGCGCCCGTTGGCATTGTGGGCTTTGGCGGCTTTACCTCGGCGCCGATCGTGTTGGCCGGGAGATGGGCGCGGTTGCCGGTGGTGTTGCATGAATCCAATCGGGTGCCTGGTCTGGCGATTCGATGGTTGGGGCGTTTAGCTACGCTCGTCTATCTGCCGCCGGGGGTGCTGCTTCCTCGCTTGCAAGCCTCGTCTATTCGGTACGCGGCTCCGCCGGTGCGGCGCGAGATCGTGCGGACCTCGTCGGTTGAAGCGCGTCTGGCGTTGGGACTGGATCCGATGCGCCCGGTGCTCGTCTTGCTCGGTGGCAGCCAAGGCGCGAGCGCCCTCAATCAATGGGCGCGGGAACACGTTGAAGCCCTCGCGCATGAAGGCGTGCAGCTTTATTGTGTCACCGGATTGGGCAAAGGCGCGTCGGAGTCGCTCGCGCTTAAAACTAAAACGGGCGAGCCGATCGGTGCGATGTTTGTGCCGTTCAGCGACCGCGTGGCCGAACTGCTTTCCGCGGCCGATCTTGTTGTGTCTCGGGCTGGGGCCGGTTCTATCGCTGAACTGATTCGTTGTGAGACGCCGGCGATCCTCGTGCCATTCCCTCAATCCGCTGACGATCATCAACGGGCAAACGCGGCCTATTTCGAGCAACAGGGCGGCGGCCTTGTCGTCGAACAGGCCGTTCTGGCAAAGCTACGAGGTGCCGTGCTGGATCTGATTTTTAATGACGGGCTGCTTTCTAAATATCGCGTACAGCTCAAAGCGATGGATGGCGCCGATTCGGTCGCCCTCATGGTCAATGATCTTGAGCGACTCGCGACCCCGCCGGCATGCGCCGCATCGATTTCCTCCAGCTCGGCCCCATGAAACCCGTGACCTCAAATTCCGCCGATCAACCCAAACTCGTCACCGCGAGTGCGCAGCGCTGGGACGAATTTCACCAAGCGATGCGCCCGCGTCTCGGCGCTACGGCTAAATTCACGCGTGAAGAACCCCTCGCGGTAAAAACCACCATCCGCATCGGTGGCTCTGCCCGGCTCTATGCCGAACCAGGCAGCGTAGAAGATATGTGCCTGTTGCTTAGGGCGGCGGCGGCGGCGGGCATCGCGGTTTTGCCGCTCGGCCGCGGTTCTAATCTGATTATCCCGGACGCCGGGGTGGAGGCATTGGTAATCTCAATGGCGCATGAAAATTGGGCGAAATTTGAACCGCGTCCGGATGGTGCCGTTTGGGTGGGCGCCGGACTCAGGCTAAAAAATCTATGCGGCCTGGCGGCCAAGGCAGGATTAACGGGTTTTGAATTTCTTGAGGGCATTCCGGGTAATGTGGGTGGCGCGCTACGGATGAATGCCGGTGCGATGGGTGGCTGGATGTTCGATGTGGTGGAAGCGGTACAACTTATCACGGCCACGGGCGAATGCCGAACTTTGGACCGCGCGGCCATGCACGTGGATTATCGGCATTGCGCCGAGTTGCATGATGCGATCGCGCTGGGCGCGTTGCTGCGTCCGTCCGCTCACACCGATACCGAAGCGGTCGGACGACAAATCGATGTTTATAAAAAAAAGCGGCAGGAATCCCAGCCACGCGAGCCCAGTGCAGGATGTATTTTTAAGAATCCACCGGGTAATTCGGCGGGGCGACTGATCGACCAAAGTGGACTCAAGGGGGAGCGGGTGGGGGACGCCGAGGTATCCCCGATTCACGCTAATTTTATGGTAAATCGGGGTGCGGCCACGAGCGCCGACTTGATCGAACTCGTCCGGCGGGTGCGTGCGCGCGTGCGCGCCGCGCAAGGCGTGGAGTTGGAGCCAGAAGTTTTGCTTTACGGCCAGCAATGGAAAGACGTGCTCTGAGGGCGCAGCTTCACATTTAATTTCATGAATTCACTTCCCGAAATCGCCGTGCTCGCCGGCGGCACGTCTTCTGAGCGCGAAGTCTCGCTCGGCTCTGGTCTCGCGAGCGCGTGCGCGCTTGCCCGTTCTTTTCCGACGCGGCTTTTTGAACTCACAGCTGACGCTTTGCCGGCGGGACTCGATCCGAAGCGGCATGTGGTTTTTTCGACGTTGCATGGCGGATTCGGTGAAGATGGTTCGATGCAACGTCTCCTCGATGCGGCGGGGGTGGTTTACGCAGGTTGTGATGCGGCGAGCAGCGCTCTCACCATGGACAAGACGCGCACGAAAAACGCCGCGGCCTCGCGTGGGGTGCAGATCAGTCCAGGAGTGGTTTTTGAAGCGAAGGCTGCGCCCACGGCGGATGAACTTGTGGCTAAGCTGGGTGAGCAGGTGGTGCTCAAGCCCAACGATCAAGGCAGCAGCGTCGGTCTGACGATTAACGCGGGTCGCGGCGAACTCGCCGCTTCGCTCGCGCGACTCACGCCCGGTTCTTGGTTAGCCGAACGTCGCCTGATGGGCCGAGAGCTTTCGGTCGGCGTCCTGCGGGGCGCGGCGCTGGGCGTGGTGGAGATTCGGCCTAAGTCGGGGGTTTATGATTACGCGAGTAAATACACCAAGGGTGCGACGGAGTACTTTGCGCCCGCACCGCTGGATGCGGCCACGACGCTGAGTGTCCAGCGCGCAGCTGAGTCGGCCTTCGCCGCCTGTGGTTGTCGGGATTATGCTCGAGTGGATTTTATCCTAGTCGGTAGCGCCGAGCTTTATTTGCTGGAAATCAATACGCTGCCGGGCATGAAGGAAACGAGTTTGCTGCCGATGAGTGCGCGTTGTGCGGGGCTAGATTTCACGGCGTTGGCCCGTGAGTTGGTGTTGCCTGCACTGGGGCGTTTTTCCGCGGCTGTGGCTCGCTGAATTTCTTGCGAATCGATCCTAACAACAACCCTGACGGCCGAAGCTGGAGAGATATTCCCCAGCCGGTGAAACCGCGCGCGATGTCGCGCGAGGGGCGTCGCCGACTCGCCGGGTCGATTGTACGTTTTGCGGTCGCGGTGATTGTAATTTTGGGGGTGTTGGTAGGAATTTGGCAGGTGACTCATGAGCTGCGGGAAAATCCCCGCTCGGCTACTGCCGTCGCCGCGGTGCCCTTGGGACCGCCCCGCTTTGAGACCGACGGGTTCCTGGGCGCGGATCCGGGGTGGCTGGTGCGTACGCTCGCCTTGCCGCGGACTGCCTCGCTGATTGGACTCGATCTCGATGAATTACGTGGGCGACTCCTCGCCCACAGCCAGGTGAGGACGGCAGTATTGACGAAGATTTTCCCCTCCACACTTCGAGTCCGCATCACCGAGCGCATGCCCGTGGCCCGGGTCATGGCCCAGATGGCCAACGGCGAACCGCAGGCTTTCCTCGTCGCGCGGGATGGCGTCGTGTTTCCCGGCATCGGATATGAGATGGCGTTGCTCAACTCGCTGCCGTGGCTCGAGCCCATGAAGCTCGCGCGCACCGCTAACGGATTCCAGCCCATCGAGGGGATGGGCGCCGCATCCGATCTCATTGCCAAGGCCCAGCTCGAAGCCGAGCATCTTTACGCCGCTTGGCGGGTCGTCTCGCTCGCCCGGCTTAATGCCGACGCCGAGATCGAGGTGCGTACGGCCTCGGGCGGCACGATAGTTTTCAGCGCCACCACCGATTATTTCACGCAACTCGCGAACCTCGATCTCACGCTCGATCGCATCGCGGCCCAAGGGGCGACGTTTAAACGCATCAATCTAGCCAACGGTCGCGACGTCACGGTCACTCTGGATACGCCACTCCTGCCCAAAACTTCAGTCATCGGCAAGTCCGCCCCGTCGCCCAAAGCAGTAGCTATGCCGGTCGGCTCGAAACCGTCCTCGCCCCACACCACCGCCTTCGGTAATTTTTCCACCCAGCCCAAGAAAGCTCCGTGAGTTCCAAACCCACCTTCATCGGTGCCGTCGAAATCGGCACCTCCAAAGTCACCGCCCTCATCGGCGAATATAACGGTCGTGAACTCGCAATCATCGGACGCGGTGAATGCGCCTCGCGCGGCGTCATCAAGGGCGCCGTCGTCGATTACAAGGCCGCCAGCGAATGTACGCACAGCGCCCTCGAACACGCCGAACGCGATGCCGGTGAACGCATCGAGTTGGTGTTTCTTGCCCAGACGGGCGGACACCTCGAAGGCTTTTACAACGAAGCCTCCGTCAACGTGAAATCGGCGGATAACATGATCGAGCGCGAAGACATTCGTACGGTTTGCGATTTGGCTAAATCCAAGGATCTTCCTTCCGGCCGTATGGTCGTGCATCATATTCGCCGCCCGTTCCGCGTCGACGGTCGTCTGGTTCCGACGTCGCCGGAAAACCTCGTTGGCCAAAAACTCGAAGTCGGTTACTGGACCGTCCACGGCCAAGAACAACGCCTCGCCGATAACATCCACGTTATTCGTGGATTTAATTTAGAAGTGCGTGAACTCGTGCTTTCTAGCCTCGCCTCGGGACACATGGTCACCACCGCCGAAGAACGTCAAAACGGCATACTGGTCATCGACATCGGCGCCGGCACTACCGATTTTGTCCTCTATCGCGATGGCGTCGCACACACCACCGGCGTCGTCCCGGTCGGCGGTTCGCACCTCACCAACGATCTCAGCCTTGGTCTGCGTCTCACTGACGGCCAAGCCGATAAACTTAAACTCCGTCACGGTCGCGCCATGGTCCATGCCCGTGATAAAACCGAAAAAGTGTGGCTCGACGGTAACTTCGCCATCGGTGACCGCCAATTTCCGCGTTACGCCATCGAACAAATCACCTCGGCCCGGATTTGGGAATTACTCGAAGTGGTGAAGAAAAAACTGGGTCACAGCTTTTCGTCCGAAACCTGCCAGGCCGGCGTCGTCTTGACCGGCGGCACGGCCAAAATCCCCGACATTGCCGAATGCGCGGCCAAAGTTTTTAGCGTTCCTGCTCACCTGGGAGAAGCGCCCACGTGGGTGGTGGAGAATCTCCGCGATCCCGGCTACCACACTGCGCTCGGCTTGCTCTATTACGGGATCAGCACCCAGGGTGAGAAATCTGCGCCCGTGCGGCGCAAATCAGGTTTCTTGCACAGCGTTTCCCGTCTCTTCACCACTTCCTGAGCTGCGTCATGAATCCCACCGAATTGCCCCTTGATGCCCAGCTCCTCACGGACCGTAGCGTCGCCATCAAACTGGTCGGGGTCGGCGGCGGCGGCGCCAACGCCGTGGACCGCCTCAAAATGGAAAACCTCGAGCGGCTCCAGCTCGCCGTGATCAACACCGATCATCAGGCGCTCTCGAGCTCGCCGGTGCAGGACAAGGTGCTCATCGGCATGAGCGTCACCCGCGGCCTCGGAGCCGGCGGCGACCCAGAACTCGGACGCGAAGCCGCCGAAGCCGACCGTGAAAAAATTTCTACCGTCGTCAAAGACTGCGACCTCGTTTTTTTGATCGCGGGTATGGGCGGTGGCACCGGCAGCGGCGCCGCTCCGGTTGTGGCCGAAATTGCCGCCGAGACCGGCGCCCTCGTTATCGCCTTTGTCACGATGCCTTTCAGCTTCGAGGGTGGCCGTCGCCTCAAACAAGCCGAAGAAGGCCTACTCGCACTGCGCAAAGTCTGCGACGCCGTTATACCGCTGCCCAACGACATGCTCCTCCAGGAAGGCGCCGAGAACGAGACGGTCCTCGACTCCTTCGCCCGCGCTGATGAGTGGATTGGTCGCGGCGTAAAATCCATTTGGGCGATGCTCATGAAGACCGGCCTCATCAACCTCGACTTCGCCACGCTTCGCCAAGTCTTCCATCAGCGCGGCGGCAAAACCCTCTTTGGCCTCGGCCATGGCACCGGCCCCAACGCCGTCAATGAAGCCATCGAAAGTCTAAAACTTTGCCCGTTGCTTCACACCCCGGAATTTTCCCGCAAGGCGGACCGACTCCTCGTCAACATTATCGGTGGTACCGACCTCACATTGCCCAAGGTCAATGACCTCATGAGCGCTATCGCCGAGAAATTTGGTCGCGATTCCTCCATCGTCATGGGCGCTGTGATCGACGAAGCCATGCCGCAACGCATCGAAATCTGCGTGCTAGGCACCAGTGATCTCAACGGCCGTAGCGGGCTCACCCGCCGTCTGGCCGCTTCGGGTAAACGTGCCCCGCTGGGCCGCGCCGATTCCGCGCCGCCCTTGCCCCAGGCCGAACCCGCCTCGGAACTTTTCCCCACGCCGGCTGCCCAGCCCCCGGCTACCCTCGCCGAAGCCCGCGCCGCCGCGGCCAAGATTGATCAGGACGAGTTTGGCTTCGGCGAAGTTGAAAGTCGTGGTCACTTCGAGAAAACCGACCGTAATCTCTTCGACGGCCAAGACCTCGACGTGCCCACCTACCTGCGCAAAGGCATCAAAGTCGCCCTTTGATGAGCGCCCTGCGGCGACGTCGAAGACCCCCCTTGGCAAAGGTGGAAGCATCTGCATCGTGGCCTCATGTTTGTTGACGAATGTGTAATCAAAGTAAGTGCCGGTGACGGCGGTCGTGGCTGCGTGTCCTTTCGCCGCGAGAAATACGAACCTTGGGGCGGCCCCAACGGTGGCGATGGCGGCCGCGGCGGTGACGTCATTCTCGTCGGTGACGTTAACACCAACAATCTAGTCGATTATAAATATCAGCCCCACTGGCGCGCCGAACGCGGCGAACACGGCCAAGGCAAAGATTGCAACGGCCGCGAAGGCCAATCAGCCGAACTCCGCATGCCTCTCGGCACCGTCGTCATCGACGAAGCGACCGACTTGCCCGTCGCCGAAATTGTGGAGGAAGGTCAACGCGTCATCCTCTGCAAAGGTGGCAACGGCGGCTGGGGTAACACGCACTTTAAAAACTCCACTAACCGCGCCCCCAAGCGCGCCAACGACGGTCTCGACGGCGCTCGCGGCGCTTATCGCCTCGTCCTAAAGAGCATCGCCGACGTCGGCCTGGTGGGCTTCCCCAACGCCGGTAAATCCTCGCTCACCAATTCCATTACCAAAGCCCGCCCGAAGATGGCGGCTTATCCGTTTACGACTCTGCATCCGCAGATCGGTGTCATCGACTTCCTCGACGAACGCAAAGGCCACCGCCATCTCTTGCTCGCCGACATCCCCGGTCTCATCGAAGGCGCCAACGAAAACCGCGGCCTAGGTCACCGGTTTCTCCGGCACATCGAACGCTGTGCCGTGCTCGTGCTCATCATCGACATGGCCGGGACCGATGCCCGCGACCCGCGCGACGATTACAAACACCTCCTCAACGAGCTCAAACTCTACGACCGGGCGATGCTCGACAAGCCGCGCCTGGTCGCCGCAAACAAGATGGACGTGCCCGAGTCCGCCGCGCTGCTCACCAAATTCAAGAAGCGCCATAAAGTCGATGTCATCGAGATCTCCTGCCGCGAGGGCGACGGGCTGGAGAAACTCAAAAAAGAGCTCTTGAAACGCGTCACGGCCTTCCGCGTGCGTGAGAAAAAAACGCGCAAGGATTCGCTCTGAGGTTGTGAAACCGGGGCCGATGGGACGCGCGATTGACGCGTCCTGCCGGAATTGCCGTTCTGCCGGAATGTTCAAGATCGTCCTCTTTTTCGGGAGTTTACTCAGTTTGCTGGCCGTCACCGGCTGCAAACCCAAATCGGCCAGCATCACTTCGCTGCAACGCAAGGAAGCGGCTAGCTTGATCAGCGAGGCGGAGTTTGCCCAGACCATCCGCGAACTCGCGCGCGCAGAAAAACTACTCACTCAAGCCTGCGCGCTAGAATTTGATAACGGAAAAACCTGGATCTCTCTCGGGATGATTCGGGTCCGCCTCGGCCGGAAGCCCGCGGCGAAAGAAGCTTACGAATCCGCGCTCCAAGCCTACGAAGAGGCTTACGCACTCGAGCCGAAGTCCGCCCAACTTTACCTCCAACAGGTTTACCTGCTCGCGCTTTTGGGGCGCATGACTGAAGCCCGCAGTGTGTTGGCAGATATTCAGAAAAAACACGGAGCTGATCCTGAAGTGCGCTCCTTTGTGCAAAGCCGGCAATTGGACGCCATGGCGCAGGCGCCGCAATTTAAGGAAATCTCCCTCTGATTTTTTTCGGGATGCACGATTACGCCTTAGAATTTTCCAAAGTTGCCCTCGCGCATTTGCTGGCGGTGGCGAGCCCCGGGCCGGACTTCGCGATCGTGCTGCGCCAAAGCTTGCACCACGGCCGGCGCACGGCGACGTGGACCAGTCTGGGCGTGGGCGCGGCGATCACGCTGCACGTGATGTATTCATTGCTCGGGCTCGGGTTGTTGCTGCAGCGTTCGCCGCTCGTGTTTGCCGTCGTCAAATACTTAGGCGCCGCGTACCTCGCTTGGATCGGGGTGCAGGCGCTACGCAGCGGCCCGCGCGCAACTTTGACGCCTGAAGGCGTGCCGGTGGTGACGCCCGTCCCGACGGCGCGGGCGGCTTGGCTCACGGGTTTTTTGACCAATGCGCTCAACCCCAAGGCTACCCTGTTTTTCGTCGCGCTGTTTGTGACCGTGATCAATCCGGCGACCCCAGTTTTTATTCAGGCGGGTTACGGAGCTTGGATGGTGGCGGTGACGACGGGCTGGTTTTGTTTGGTCGCGACGGTGTTTACGCGGGAATCGGTGCGCGCGGTTTTCTTGCGCCACGGGCATTGGGTGGATCGCGGACTCGGGGCAGTTTTTATTGTGTTCGCCGTGAGCCTGGCGCTGGCCTCGGTGCGCTAGCGCGCGTGGCTCAGACGTAGATGCCGCCGCCGAGGAGGCGTTCGCCTTCGTACAAAGCGAGGATTTGGCCGCTAGCGAGGCCACGTTGGGGCGTATCGAAGACGATGCGCGCGGTGTCGTTGGGCTCGGGAAAATAATGCAGGGTGACGCGCGGGTCGCGGTAGCGGACGCGGCCTTCGAGGGTGCGCGGGGCGGTGAGCGCCGGGGCGTTCCAGCGCAGCGAGTGGACGCGGACTTCGGTTTGAAAGAGGCCGGGTGCATCGGCGTGGTCAAAGGCGACCAGGAGAGCATTGTCCGCGGCGCGTTTGCCGACGACGACGTAGGCTTCGCCTTCGGTATTGGAAGGAACGCCGATGCCTTTGCGTTGGCCGATGGTGTAATAGTGGAGGCCGCGGTGGCGCGCGAGTTCGAGGCCGTCCGTGGCGCGGACAATGGGGCCAGGTGCATCGGGCACGTAGGCGTGGAGAAAATCTTTCATCTTCACTTCGCCGATGAAGCAGATGCCTTGGCTGTCTTTTTTGTCGGCCGTCGCGAGGCCGGCGGCGCGGGCGAGGGTGCGTAATTCGGGTTTGGGGAGATGGCCAATGGGGAAGCGGGCGTCCGCTATTTGCTCCTGAGAGAGCAGCGTGAGGAAGTAAGATTGGTCTTTGTTTTTATCGGCGCCCTCGAGGAGCGCAAACGTACCATCGGGCAGGACGATGCGGCGGGCGTAGTGGCCGGTGGCGACGGCGGCGAAGCCGTGATCTTTGGCCCAGGAGCGGAGGACGCCAAATTTGATCTCGCGGTTGCACATCACGTCGGGGTTAGGCGTGAGGCCGTGAGCGTAGCCTTCCAATAAATAGTGCACGACGCGCTCGCGGTAATCGCGCATGAGGTTGACGACGTGGAACTCGATGCCGAGGTGGTCGGCGACGCGGCGAGCATCGTCGATATCCTGCTGCCAAGGGCAGTGGCCGATGACGTTGTCTTCGTTGATCCAGTTTTTCATGTAGGCGCCCACGAGGTCGTGGCCCTGCTGTTTGAGGAGCAGGGCGGCGACGGAGCTGTCGACGCCGCCGGAAAGGGCGACGAGGATTTTTTCGCGGTCGGCCATAGATGTTGGGACAAAAACGACGCGGGCCGCCGCCGGTTTGTCAAATGAACCTAAGCGCGCCGGTTTTGGCGGGTTTCCGCTTGTGTGAGCGCAGGCGCGCTAAATGCTCTCGTGGACGCATGTCCGAATCCGCGTATCGCATTGTCAGCGCTTGGCTCGAATCTCTCACCACGGGGGTGGTGGAGTTGGATCGAGATTGGACGCACGCTCGGCCGCCGCGATTTACGCTCGGGGATCAGTGTCCGACGCCCTCGGGCTTGCAGGTCGATGGCGGATTGATGGCGGCCGTGTCGTATCGCTATTTTGTAAATGCGGCGGGCGAGATGGTGTTCGCGCTCACGCCTGAGCATGGCTCGGTCATTGATCCGGCGAAGGACACGGTTTACGTCGCGGGCGATTTTAACGGCTGGCAAGACGCGGTCGGGCGCGAAGAGTGGCGGTTGCGTCCGGGCGAACTTGAAGGCGAGCGCGTGTTGATGTGGACGGGACCGGCGGCGGCGTTGTTGCAGCCTTCGGGCCAGCGTTTCAAATTTGTGACCGGTGAACATCAATGGCTCGGTCTGCCGGCGGAGGCGCCGAATGTCGTGCGTGAGCCGGACGGAAATTTGAACCGGGTGATTGATGCGCGCCGGACGGGGCGACATCTTTGGCGCTTTACGTTGGCAAAGCCGTTGGCGTTGTCCGATGCGTGGTCAGTGATGTGGGCGAATCGACCCGAGGCGGACGTCGTGCCGATTGTGCCGCGGAATTTTTTCTACGAGCTAGGGTCTGATTTGCCGCTGGGCGCGCTGGTGCGGCGGGATGAAACGGTGTTTCGGCTGTTTGCGCCCCGGGCGCGAGCGGTTCGATTGTATCTGGCAGAGAAACTCGAGCAGTGTGAGGTGGCGCCGGGTTATAATTTGGAACGCAGGTCCGATGGAGATGGAGCGACCGGCGTGTGGGAAATCACGCTTGGCCAGAACATGCACGGTTGGTTTTATTGGTATGATATCGACGGGGTGCAGACCGGGGCAGGGCGGTTTGATCCCGGTATGAAAGTGCTCGATCCGTATGCACTGGCGGCGGTGCGCCACGATGGGCCAGGGATTGTTTTAGATCGTAATTGGATCGGCTCAGGCGATCGCGATTTCAAGACTCCGGCTTGGCAAGATCTCATCATCGTCGAGGCGCATGTGCAGGATCTGGTGACGCATGCTCCGATCCCGATGGCTCCGGCGGATCGCCGCGGATTTACGAGTTTGAGGGCGTGGGTCGAGAGTACCGATTTTTATTTACACCACCTCGGGGTGAATTGCGTGGAGTTGCAGCCCGTGCAGCAATTTGATCGGCCCCCGATCGGCGATTATCATTGGGGGTACATGACCACGAATTGGTTTTCTCCGGAGAGCACGTACGCGCTCGAGCCGGAGCGGGCCTCAGGGGTGCGAGAGTTGCAGGATCTGGTGCGGGCCTTTCATCGGCGCGGCCTGGCGGTAGTATTAGATGTGGTTTATAACCACGTCGGCGAACCGGCGCATCTGTTGTTCATCGATCGGCTTTATTATTTTGAGCAGGACGCTGCTGGAACTCTCGCCAATTGGAGCGGTTGCGGTAACGACCTGCGCGCGCGTTCGGTGATGGCTAAACGGCTCATCATCGACAGTTGCCTTCATTTGCTCACGGCATACGGCGTTGATGGTTTTAGGTTCGATCTGGCTGAGTTGCTCGGGGCGGATGTATTGCGCGAGATCGAAATCGCGCTCAAGCGAGCCAAGCCCGACGTGATTCTCATCGCGGAGCCCTGGAGTTTTCGCGGGCACATCGCGGGTGCGTTGCGGGATACGGGCTGGGCCTCTTGGAACGATGGCTACCGCGATCACATGCGTGCTTATGTGCGAGGCGAGGCTACGGCGGAGCGCATGGAATATTTTTTGCGTGGTTCTCCGTGGTATTTTGCGAAATGGCCGGCGCAGACCATCAATTACACCGAGTCGCACGACGATCGTGCTTGGCTGGATGTCATTACTGAACACTCCGGCCATAACGGATTCAATCCCACCGGTCACGATCGCAGCCGTACGCATTTGATGGTGGCTGCTTTGTTTATGTCTCTGGGGATTCCGATGCTGGCGGCGGGGCAAGATTTCCTGCGTTCTAAGCTCGGGGTGAATAACACCTATGTCCGGGGTGATTTGAACGCTCTCGATTATCGTCGGCTCTATCATCACCTAAGCACGCACGCGTATTTTGCCGATTGGATCGCATTTCGCCGTGGTGAATTAGGGAAATTGCTCCGGCATTATACGCGACCTGGTGAAGGTTTTTTTGATTTTTTCCATATCCCGGACTCTCCCGCTTTGGCGGTGGTGTATAACGCCGATCGCTCTTTGGGCCCCACGCGGTTGTTGTTTGCGCTCAATCCCACGCTGGGCGAAGTCACGTTGAGTCTAGGTGCAAACCTCCCGGCGAGTGGCTTTTGGCGCCAACTCGCCGATCAAGATCGCTTTTATTCTTCCTCGACGACGCACGCGCAGATGCCGGTTGAGCCCGAGTTGCGGCTACGGCCACTTTCTTGCTGCCTCTGGGCGAGTTCTTAGTGGTTTGCTCGAACCCGTAAAACCCCTTGCCAGCGTTCTGCTCCGCTGTTCTCTGGTCTTCCTCTGCGCTTATGCGCAATCACCCAGTCCAACTCAAGTAAACAACACTTAAAAATACGGAGTCTCCCATGGCAGTAAAAGTCGCAATCAATGGTTTTGGTCGTATCGGTCGCCTCGTTTTCCGCGCTCTCGTTGAGCAAGGCCTGCTTGGCACCACCTTCGATGTGGTCGCCGTCGGCGATATCGTCCCCGCTGACAATCTCGCGTACCTCGTTAAATACGACTCTACCCAAGGTAAATTCCAGGGCACCGTTTCCTCCAAAAAATCGTCCCCAGACAAAGCCGAAGACGACGTCCTAGTGGTCAACGGCAAGGACATCCTGGTCGTTTCCGCCAAGTCTCCCGCCGAACTTCCCTGGGCCAAGCTGGGCGTCGATCTCGTGATCGAGTCCACCGGCCTCTTCACGGAAGCCGAAAAAGCCAAGGGTCACATCACCGCTGGCGCCAAGAAGGTGATCATTTCCGCACCCGCTAAGGGCGAAGACATCACCATCGTGATGGGCGTGAACGACGATAAGCTCGACATCACCAAGCACCACATCATCTCCAACGCCTCTTGCACCACGAACTGCCTCGCGCCGCTCGTCCACGTGCTCCTCAAAGAAGGTTTCGGTCTCGAGGAAGGTCTTCTCACCACCGTTCACGCTTACACCGCCACGCAAAAGACCGTGGATGGCCCGTCCAAGAAAGACTGGAAGGGCGGCCGTACCGCCGCTCAAAACATCATTCCCTCTGCCACCGGCGCCGCCAAGGCCGTCGCCCTCGTGTGCCCCGAAGTCAAAGGCAAGCTCACGGGTATGGCCTTCCGCGTACCGACCCCGACCGTCTCCGTCGTCGATCTGACCTTTAAGACCTCCAAGGAAACCTCCCTCAAGGAGATCAGCGCCGCCCTCAAGAAAGCCTCCGAGACCTACCTTTCGGGCATTCTCGGCTACACCGACGAAGAAGTGGTCTCCACTGACTTCACCCACGACAAACGCTCTTCGATTTACGACGCCGGCTCATCGATCGAACTCAACAGCAAGTTCTTCAAACTCGTTTCCTGGTACGACAACGAGTGGGGCTATTCCAACCGCGTCGTCGATCTCACCAAGAAGATCGCCGCCCAGCTCTAACCTTCGACCCGTTCCACCGTGCTGCCCACGGAAGACACGGCCCGCCCCGGAAACCCGTTTTCCGAGCGTTCCCTGTTTTCCGTGGGCGCCTCATTTTAGGCCCTCACGACCTCCTCTCATGCCCAACTTCAAATCCATCCGCGACCTCTCACTTTCTGGCCAGCGCGTTCTCATGCGCGTCGACTTCAACGTCCCCCAAGATAAAGTCACCGGCGCCATCACCAACACCGCGCGTATCGCCGCCGCGATTCCCTCGATCAAGTTCGCTCTCGAACAAGGCGCCTCGGTCGTACTCATGTCGCACCTCGGTCGTCCGGACGGCCAGAAGATCGCTAAATTTTCTCTGAAGCCCGTCGCCGCCGAACTCGAAAAACTCCTCGGTCGGCCCGTGACTTTCCTCGATGACTGCGTCGGCCCCGCGGTCGAAGCCGCTTGCGCCCAACTCGCGCCCGGCACCGTCGTCCTACTTGAGAATCTCCGTTTCCACATCGAAGAAGAAGGCAAAGTAAAACTCGAGGACGGCACCTCCAAGAAGGCCGATCCGGCCGCCGTCGCGGCCTTCCGCGCCTCCCTCAGCCAGCTCGGTGACGTCTTCGTCAACGACGCTTTCGGCACCGCCCACCGCGCGCACAGCTCCATGGTCGGCGTCGCCCTCCCGCTCAAAGCCGCCGGTTTCCTCATGGAAGCCGAACTCAAAGCCTTCGCCAAAGTTCTCGATCATCCTGACCGCCCGTTGCTCGCCATTCTCGGCGGCGCTAAGATCGCCGACAAAATCCCGCTCATCAAAAACCTCCTCGAGAAAGCCGACAAAATTATCATCGGCGGCGGCATGGCTTACACGTTCCACAAGGTCCTCCGCGGCACGCCGATTGGTACCAGTCTCTACGACGCCGAAGGCGCCAAGATCGTCGAAGAACTCGTGACCAAAGCTGCCGCTCGCAATGTCGAGTTGATCTTCCCGATCGACTTCATCTGCTCCGACGCCTTCTCGCCTGACGCTAACACCATGCCCGCCGATCTCGCGACCGGCATTCCCGACGGCTGGGGCGGCCTCGACGCGGGTCCAAGATCCATTGAGCTCTACCGTCAGGCCATCCTCAGCTCTAAGACCATCATCTGGAACGGACCCGCGGGTGTGTTTGAATTCGAAAAATTTGCCGGCGCCACTAAAGCCATGGCCGCCGCGATCGCTGAAGCTACGGCCAACGGCGCCACGACCATTGTCGGTGGCGGCGACACCGCTACAGCCGCGAAGAAATTCAAGGTCGCGGACAAAGTCACCCATTGCTCGACCGGCGGCGGCGCCTCCCTCGAATTCCTCGAGGGTAAAGTCCTCCCTGGCGTAGCTTTCCTAGAAAACTAAAATTCTTAACTGCGTATCGCCGCTCTAGCGGCGATACGCTCTCTCTCTTTATTATTATGTCCACTCGCAAAAAACTCATCGCCGGTAACTGGAAGATGAACAAAACCTCCGCTGACGGCGTATCGCTCGTCGCTGAGCTCGTCGCCACCATCGGCAAGCAATCCGACGTCGAAGTCGTTGTCTGTCCGCCTTTCACCGCCCTTGAAAGTGCCGCTAAAGCAATCGACGGCTCCACTCTCAAACTCGGCGCGCAGAACATGCACTTCGAAGCCAACGGCGCCTTCACCGGCGAAATTTCCGCCGCGATGTTGCGCGCTCTTTTCGCCACGCACGTCATCCTCGGCCACAGTGAGCGTCGTGCGCTCTTCGGCGAGACGGATGCGCTCGTGAATAAAAAAGTGCTCGCGGCCCTTAAAAACCAACTGCGCCCCATCCTCTGCGTCGGCGAAACCCTCGCCGAACGCGAAGCCGGTTCCACCCTTGCCGTCGTCCAGACTCAACTTGAAGCTGGTCTCGAAGGTGTCGGTAAAGACCAAGCCGCCAGCGTCGTGATCGCCTACGAGCCCGTGTGGGCTATCGGTACCGGTAAGGTCGCCACGACCGAGCAGGCGCAGGAAGTGCACGCGTTTATCCGCGGATTACTCACAAAGCACTTCACCGACGCGGTCGCGCAAAAAGTCCGGATTCTCTATGGCGGCTCGATGAAGCCGGCCAACGCACCCGAATTGCTCGCCCAAAAAGACATCGATGGCGGTCTGATCGGCGGCGCCAGTCTGGAAGCGCGCAGTTTTGTGGAACTCGTCAACGCCGCCGCGGCGGTCGTTTGATGGCGCCTCGTCGGGGGTGCGTCTTCGGAAGGCCCCCGACCACGTTTTAACCGCCGGGACGTTTCGCGGGTTTATCCGCTTTATCCAGCTTCGCTGGTTTAGGCGGATTGGTTTGCTCTTTAAAGAGCTGTTCGACTTGACGGATAGTTTGCTTAGATTGCTCCGCGCGATTCAGGGCGAGCAGCGCCTTTTGCTGATCGGGCGTGAAATTGATTTGAGCCAGCGTGCTGACCGACATCGTGAATTGCTCGGCTTGGCTGGCATTGAGCGGGACATTGCTGCGGGCCAAGTTTTTCTGGAGATCGCTCGTCGCCCCGCGGAAGAGTTGGGCGTTTTCGTACGTCTGAAACTGCGTGTAAACGGCCGGGCCAAACGTAGCCTGCAATTTTCGATCGGTCTCGTCTTGGGCCCCAGCAACGAGGGTTTGTAGGTCTTTTTCTTTCAATTTTCCGCCGGCGGCGAGCATGGCGGCGGCCACGTCGATGACCGCGCCTTGGCGCTCGATGAGGAGTTCGCGCATTTGAGCCTGCTGGGGGCCGGAGAGGTTGAGATTTTTGAGCAGGGTGCCGTAACGCGCGTCGACTTGTTCGCGGAATTTGGTCGCAAGCTTAAGCTGCATTTCGGGGTTGCTAAGAAACGCGAGAATTTCCTGCGGGGTCGGGCCTTTTTTATCGGTGGGCGGGAGATTTTTTAACTGCGCTTTGGCGGCCGGGTCGGTGGGTTCGGCTGTGGTTTCGGGCGCGGAAGGCTGGGCGGCGAGGGCGCGGGCCTCGCTCAGTTGGGCGCGTTTCTCGGCGTCCCAGATCCGTTTTTGTAACGCGACGCGGTCGCCGTGGTCGAGCGCGGCGACGCGGAGTTGGATGAGCTCGCTGTGTTGGCGCCAAGCGAGTGTGCCAAGAATGAGAACGGTGCCGGCGAGTAGCGCGGTCAGCAGCGCGAATGGGGTTTTCATGCAGTCGGTCTCAGTTTACGCGGGCGGCCATGGATTCGATCAAAGCGCGCAGGAATGCTGGGTCGCCGGGGAGCGAGCGCAACGCCGTTTGGGCGGCTTGACTGTGTTCGAGGGCGAGACGGCGGGAGGTTTCGATGCCGTGGAGTTTTACAAACGTAGTTTTGTCGGCCTTGGCGTCTTTGCCGGCGGTTTTACCCAGGGTCGCGGTGTCGGCGGTGGCATCAAGCACATCGTCGATGATCTGGAAGGCTAGACCGACGTGGTGGCCCGCGGTGCGTAGAACCGTCAGCGCGGTCGGCGGCGCTTCGGCGCAGAGACCGCCCATGACGAAGGCGGCTTCGATCATTGCAGCGGTTTTGTTGAGGTGGATAAACTCGAGTTCGTCGGCGGTGGCGGTGGATTTTTTTTCGGCGAGCAGGTCTTCCATTTGTCCGCCGATAAGGCGTCGGCTACTGGCGGCGTCGGCGAGCTCACGGGTGAGGGCTTGGGCGAGGGTAGGGCGTGCGGCGTAGTGGACGGATAGAATGACAAAGGCCTGGGTCAGGAGCGCGTCGCCGGCGAGCAGGGCGGTGGCTTCATCGAATTGACGGTGTGCGGTCGGTCGGCCACGCCTCAGGTCGTCGTTATCCATACACGGCAGATCGTCGTGGATGAGGGAATACGTGTGGAGGCACTCGATGGCGACGGCGGCGGGCAACGCCAAGTCGTCGTTGAGCCCCAGCGCCTCGGCGGTGGCGAGGGTAAGGACGGGTCGGAGGCGTTTACCACCGCCGAGCAGACTGTAGCGCATGGCGTCGTGCAAACGTGTGGGCCGGGTCATGGCCGCGGGCACGTAGCGATCAAGCGCAGTCTCGACCCGAGTCACCTGATGTTTGAAAGCGGCGGCAAAGTCCATCGGTGGTAAGTAGCGCGGGTTAAGCCTCGCGTCTCAAACTAATTTGCGATCTGGGCCGCGTGCTGATGAAACATTCTCGCCAATGCCGAAATTTTGCGCCTGAGTCGGGATGAATTTGCTATGCCAACTTACGAGTACGTCTGTCCGAAATGTAGTCATGAATTCGAGCTGTTTCAGTCGATGCGCGACGAACCACTGAAGAAATGCCCCAAGTGCAAGAAGCTGGGCGTAAAACGGCTCGTGGGCGGCGGGGCAGGTTTGATTTTTAAAGGCACGGGTTTTTACATCACGGATTACAAAAAGAAAACCGGCAGCCCCTCTGACGGCGGTGGCGAGACCAAGCCTGCTGCCGCAGCCCAAAAATAATAGCGTAATTTTCGTGTGAGCAAATCTGCCTCCACCTCCTCGGCTCCGCTCTTTGGGATGATCATCGCGGCGGGGTTGAGTATCGCGATGGGGGCAGCGTTCGGGGTGTTGGTGTTGGCGCTCAAGCCCGTGGTGAAACTAGCGGCCGATGTAGAGTTGGATGTCTCGGCGCCCGACGCAGTGTACTACCTTGAGGGTAAGCAGGATAATGCTAGAGCTCGGGTCGCTGCGGATACTTACAAACGGTTTCTCGCGGGCAATTCCGTGAAAGTTGATGAAGTCGATTTGAATGCGCTGCGACTGACCGAGCTCGAATCTAGCGGCTCTTTTAATAAAATCAGCGCTCCGAGCTTTCGGCTGCGGGATGATCAATTACAAATCAGCGTAGCCGTGAATCTGTACGCGTACGGATATCCGATTACGACGCTCGTGCAGACGACGGGGACTTTTGTGCGCAAGGGCAAAATTTTTGCTTTCGAACCCCAGACCATGTGGATCGGTTCGTGCCCCGTGCATCGCCTGCCAATGCTAGGCGGGCCGGTGATGGATAAAGTTATCGGATCTCAAACCTGGCCCGAAACGATCGTCACTGCCTGGACTAAGCTCAGCGAGGTCAGGGTCAGTGATACGAGCCTGAGCCTCACGGTGCAGTGATGCGATGGTCTGTGACTACACGTTGTGGATGGGTCGGCGTCTTGATGTGTTGGGCGTGCGTCTCGATGAATGCGACGACGCCCGTTTTATCGCAGACGGGACTTGGGCAATTTGAAATCGCTAGTCTCGACGTTAGCGCCGCGCAACGCGTGCGCGATGAGGCGGAGGCAGCGTGGCGCTGGCTCGCGTTGCCCCTCGATTTGCCGGTGGCCGGTTTTTCTTCACCGATATTTGTAAGGCTAATCCCGGCGGAGACGTGGTCGGAGCCTTCGCCGTTTCGCGTGGTGGCGGAGCCGGGTGGAGTGGTTTCGTTGCGTCTGCGTTGGAGTGAGGTAACTACCGTGGTGGAGGTACGACGTGCGCTGGTGCAGGCTTTGTTGGTGCGTATGAGCGTCGCCGCGCACGGGGTGAACGCCTATCTCATCATCCCGTCCTGGCTGCAAGAGGCGTGCGTGGAGTGGTGGCGAATCCGCGCGGAACCGGCCCATGCGGATGCGTTGCAACAGGAATCGGCCGCGCTGGCGCCCCCGGCGCTTGAAGTCGTATTGCAGGTTGATCGTGGCCTCTTCCAGTCCCGGCAGCTGCAGGTAGGAGCGGTGTGGTTGTTGGCTTGGCTGCAGGCGGAGAGCGGATCGGCGGGTGAGTGGGCCCTTTACCGCTCACGTTTACTCGCCGGCGCAGATCCCGAAGTGGCCTTGGCAGAATGTTTCTCAGGGCGCTTCGCGGATGCGTCCGAGCGTGAACTTTGGTGGCAGACGGGCTGGCATCATCTGCGCCGCGCGCGGACGCAGCCCCAACTCGGAAGTGTAGAAGCACGAGCTGCGCTCACGGATCTCGCTCGTTTTGTGTTCATGGTTGGCGAGGCCGATGCGGTGGTCCCGCTGCGTTCTATTTTGAGCCGCCGCGCGGAAACGGTGGTCAAGGCCGCGCTGGCCGAACGCCGCGCCGAGCTGCAACGGCTTTTGCCTGCGTTACATCCCTTTTATCTGAATGCCGGGCTCGCGCTGGCGGACTGTTTCGCGCCGACCCTGAAGGCCCAAGACCTAGAGCTTAAGGTCGCCGAGTTTGCACGGGAGTGGGACGATGCCTTAGATTTGGAAGCGACCTCGCGCGCAGCCCTCGATCAATGGGTGGCTCCACGCTCGAAGTGAGGCGCTCACGAGCGTGTAAATGCATTTGCGCCCGCGGGCTTGCGCCGCGGAAACTGAACAGGTGTCGAAGAGCCTGAAAAATATCGGAGTGGTGTCTGCGCTGACGATGGTGTCGCGCGTACTTGGGCTTGGGCGCGATATGTTGGTGACCGCGGTTTTTGGAACCTCGGCCTTGGCCTCGATTTTTTACACGGCGTTCACCTTGCCCAATTTATTTCGGCGGTTGTTGGGTGAAGGGGCCCTCAGCGCAGCGCTCGTGCCGACCCTGCAGGAGGAGCTTAAGGCGCGCGAGCGGCAGGGCGCATTTGAGCTCGTGAATCAGGTCGCGAGCTGGCTGCTGGTGGTCACCGGCGGCATCGTCGCGCTGGCGATGCTGGCCTTGGCTCAGGCGGGCAAGCTCGTCTCGATTGCGGGTAACTGGGGCATGGAGGTAGCTACGACGCAACGGCTCGTCGCTTCAGCGGATTACGCGATCCTGTTGTTTCCGTATCTCGTCTTTGTCTGCCTGGCGGCTGTGTTGAGCGCGGCGTTGCAGACGTTGCACCGCTTCGTGGAGCCGGCGCTTTCTCCGATCTGGCTTAACCTAGCTATGATCGGGGCGCTGAGTGGCGCGGTCTATTGTGGCTGGGCCGAAACGCCCGATGGACGGATGCACTGGCTCTGTGTCGGCGCGTTAGGCGGCGGATTTTTGCAGATGGCGGTACCGGCGGCGGCGCTCATGCGGGAGGGCTGGCGTCCGCGCTTTGATCTCGGACGGAGCGGGCCTTTGCGGCAAATCGTGGCGCTCATGGGCCCGACGGTGTTTGGCTCGGCGATTTATTTGATCAATATGGCGGTCTCGCGGTTCATCGGACTTTCGTTGAACGACTCCGCAGTGACGGTGCTCAACCTTGCGACGCGCTTGATGGAGCTGCCCATCGGTGTGTTTGCGATCGCGATTTCAACCGTGGTTTTTCCGCTAATCGCGAAGCACGCGGCCGATCGGGATGATGAAAAATTGGCCCAGTCGTACCGCAAAGGCATGCGCCTTATTTTGGTCATTAATGTGCCGGCGGCGGTGGGGCTGGCCGTGCTCGCGGAGCCGCTCGTGCGCGTGTTATTTCAGCGTGGAGCTTTCGTCGCTAGTGATACGGCACTAATGTTGCCGGTGTTGGCGGTCTACGCGCTGGGGTTGCCGTTTTTCTCTTTCGTGAATTTGGCGTTAAAGGCTTTTTACGCGCGGAAAGATACGGTGACCCCGGTCCGTGCAGCGTTACTCAGTTTTATCGTCAACCTAGGCTTGAGCGTGGCTTTGATGGGGCCGCTGGGCACCGTCGGGCTCGCGGTGGCGGGCAACGTCGCGATCGTGGTGCAGGCCTGGTTTTTGCAGCGTCAACTCGGCGCGGGACATGCAGGACTGCGCTTCGCTCATCTTACGCGTGATCTCATGAAAATTGTCGGCGCAAGTCTCGTGATGGGTTTAGCCGTGGGGGGCGGTTGGTGGTTATGGTCGCACTTCGTTTCGGGGAGTAAGATCGGTGATGTGCTCGGACTGGCGGTCTTAATTGCGGTGGGTGTGCTGCTGTACAGTGGATTGCTTTGGGCGCTGCGCATCGAGGGACGCGAGGAATTAGCGGCTATGTTTAATAAATTCCGGTCAAAGTTTGCATGAAGATTAAATTCGATTGGTTCATGACTGGGATGGTTTTGGTCACGGGGCTGGCCTGGCTTTTCCCAGGCCCTGGGGCCACGGGCGGCTGGATGCATCCGGAGGTGCTGACGAAGGTGGGCGTGGCGCTAATATTTTTTCTGCACGGCGCGGCATTGTCGTTTACGGCGCTGAAGGCCGGCGCACTTAACTGGCGGCTGCACGTAGTGGTCCAACTCAGCACATTTTTGTTTTTCCCCCTGTTGGGTTTTGTCGCGATTTATTTTTTGGAGGGTCGCGTACCGGCGGGGCTCTCGCTGGGGGTTTTTTATCTCTGCGCTTTACCCTCAACGGTGTCTTCGTCGGTGGCCTTTACGGCGGCGGCGCGGGGTAATATCGGCGGAGCGGTGTTCAACGCGACGTTGTCGAGCTTACTGGGCGTGGTGCTCACGCCGCTGTGGATCGGTGTGGTGTTGCAGACGACGGGGCAGGCACTGGCGCTCGGGCCGGTGATGTTGGATCTATTGCGCTGGTTGGTGTTGCCGTTGGCTCTCGGGCAACTCGCTCGGCCTTGGATCGGGGAGTGGTTAAAAAAATATAAACCGTATATCGGCAGCGTCGACCGGGTAACCATCCTGGTGCTGGTCTACACGTCGTTTTGTGAATCGTTTCAACGCGGCCTGTGGTCGAGTAACGGCGCCGGTAATCTCCTGTGGGTGATCGTCCTCTCGGTCGTGATTTTAGGGCTCGCGCTGGGGGTGACAGCTTGGGGTGCTCGAACCTTGGGTTTCAATCGCGAGGATCGGATCACCGCGATTTTTTGCGGTTCGAAGAAGACGTTGGCCTCGGGTGTGCCGATGGCGAAATTGATTTTTGGAGCGCATCCGGCGATCGGGCTCATTCTGCTGCCCATCATGGTGTATCACCAGTTACAGTTGCTCGTCTGCGCAGTGTTGGCCGAGCGTTGGGCGAGGGATGCAGGCACCTGAACGAGGGGTTTTGACAAAGCGCTCGGACCCAGTTCGTTCACTCAACATTTTATGTCCACCATACCTTCGGCCACGCTCCTCTCTGCCTTGAACTGGCGCTACGCCACGAAGAAATTCGATGCCACGAAAAAAATTCCCGCCGACACGTGGGCTACGCTTGAACAGGCGCTGATTCTCGCGCCTTCCTCGTTTGGCTTACAGCCTTGGAAATTTTTGATTTTAACGGACGCTGCCGTGAAAGCGCAATTGGTGGCGCTTTC
>CAMDRP010000015.1 GCA_945906965.1 Opitutus sp. GAS368
TCGCTAAACTCAGCGACGAAAAAATTAGCCGTCAGTTCGAGGGACTCACCACCGAGGGATCGATTGGATTGATCTGCGATCTTTCAGTAACGGGTTGGCCGCATGGAGCGCGCCCACGGTAAATACACGTCAGATCAATTTTTGCTTCAAAATACTGAAAACTAATGACCCTTTTCAAAAGGGTCTTTAAGCATACAACGCAATTAGCGCTTCCCTACCGAGGCCTGAGAAATCCCACGGGGAACTAAAGAATTGAGCCCCCCGCAGGATTTAAACAGACCGCCGCAAAATCTCGGCCGGCGCGCTCAACGCGAGGCGAGGGCTTGCGTGCGGATATGCAGATCGGAAGCGATGTTGCCCACGCGCATCGCATAGTCGTGACTACGACGTGGCGCGCGCCCACGTACGGTAGCGTAAAGACCAGCGTTCCACGCAAGGGCGACATTATAGACCGAAGCTTCCAGCCCATTTTTCACCAACCTTTCGCACAACCAATTGTAGTGCTGTACGGCGACACGATCGGAACAGCCCCGATCCAACGCATCGGCAAACGGACGCCGGGTATGTTGCGCCCAAGTCGCGGCGCGAAATTGATACGCACCTAATTCACCACACGGCCCAGGCCGTTTCAAATCGCGGGGATTTTCAATCTGATGAATCGCCTCGAGCGTAATAGCGCGGGGCAAAGCCGATGCTGGAATAGAACCAAAACCAACTAACGCGACCCACGTCCAAAACCAGACGACGCCGCGGATATTTTTTTTGATGGGGATAATCGTGTTCACCCTTCTATCGACCTAGACGCGCAAAACTAAGTTCGCGGGAAATTCCACAAAATCTCTCTTTCCCAGAGGAACCACGAAGCACTGCATTTTGCACGCCGCGGTTTCGTAGCCAGATTACTGCGGCAACTGCTCAATCGAACGTGTGACCAATGCCGTCCTGCCTGTTTGATGATTATTGCTGATCTCCCGGCCTTCCGAGCGTCAAAATACCACAGAACCCAGATACGCTTCGTTGCGACTTCGCCAAATACTGACCCCGGCGCTACCCATTTTCCTCTTTTTTTGCATCTTTCGCTCTTCGCATTCGCTCAAGACTTAAGGTTTTTCATGAAAGATATTTCCTGTAAAATCGTTCTCGTATACTTTGAATACTCTGGCCCATTTTACTACGCCACAATTACAACTTACTACCCATGAATTCCACCCGCCGTAATTTTCTAAAACGCTCTCTCGCCGCGTCCGCCACTGCGGCTCTCGCCACGGGCATTAGCGCCCGTGCCGCCCAACCCGGCCCATCCGCCGTCGCCCGTGATTACTACGAATTGCGCGCGTATCGGTTAAAACCCGAGACCTCCAGCGCCGTCCTCGAAAACTACCTAGAAAAAGCCCTCATTCCAGGCCTGAACGCGCGCGGTCTCACCAACATCGGGGTCTTCACCGAGGTCGAGGTGGACAAGAAAGCCGTCACCGCTAAACCGAAGATCGGCACGCCCACGGCGCCGGTCGCGATCTGGGTTCTAATCACCCACCCCTCACTGGAGTCATTTACCAAAATCAGCGCCGAGCTCAATACCGACGCACAAGTACAAGCCGCGGCACCCGAATATTTCCAGACGCCGAAATCAAATCCCGCTTATGAGCGCGTCGACACTTGGCTGCTAGGGGCCTTCGCCGGCATGCCCAAACTCGCGGTTCCCTCCTTCTCAAAAAACAAGACCGCTAGCCGCATTTTCGAGCTACGCGATTACGAGAGCCACAGCGAAGAACGAGCCCTCAACAAAATGGCCATGTTCAACGACGGCGAAATCTCGCTCATGGAAGACCTCGGGATGTCTCCTGTTTTTTTCGGCCAAGCCCTCGCTGGCCCCAACCTCCCCCACCTGCGCTACATCACCTGCGGTCCCGATCTCGCCACGCATTTGGGTAATTGGCAAAAATTCGGCCCCGACCCGCGTTGGGTCAAAATGAAGGGCCAACCCAGCTACAAGGATAACACTTCTAAAAACACCGCCCGCTTCATCGTTCCCACCGCCTACTCCCAAATCTGAGTTTTTTGGGTAATACACGTCGCGCCTAACCTGCGCGTCTAATTTCGCCAGCCAAACCGCTCGCCGTCGTGGTGAACGGTTTTTTTACGTCCAATCGAAGCGGCCGCCAACACCCCGCTTCCACCTAGCTGGGCTACAAAATGCGTGCGACTCTTACGCACTCAAAAATCAAGTCCAACTGGGCCCATACCGCCGAGCCCAAGCAAAACTCTCGCCACCGCACGCCGACCCTGCTCGCTTTAGTCAGCTCAGTTTACCCCCCTTCACCCCATGCATTGGTCACAGACTTACGCACCACTAGGCGGCATCGGCCTCTCCGCCCTCGTCGCCGCGATTCCCGTCATCATCCTGCTCGGCCTCCTCGCGTTTTGGCATGTGAGGGCTCACCTCGCCGCGCTCGTCGCCCTGACACTCGCTGCCGGTGTGGCGGTAGGCGTCTACGGCATGCCCTTGAAACTCACCCTCGCCGCCGCCGGCTACGGCGCCGCTTTCGGACTAATGCCGATCGGGTGGCTCATCCTCAACGCGATCTTCATTTATCAACTCTCCGTGGAAACGGGCCAATTCGCCGTACTCCAACGTCAGATTGCCGGCGTCTCGGGTGACCGCCGCATCCAAGCGCTGTTACTCGCGTTTTGCTTTGGTGCCTTCATCGAAGGCGCGGCGGGATTTGGCGCGCCGGTCGCCATCTCGGGCGCATTGATGATCGGCCTCGGCTTCAAACCGCTCGAAGCGGCCAAACTTGCCCTCATCGGCAACACCGCGCCCGTCGCTTTCGGTTCGCTCGGGATTCCCATCACGACCCTCGCGCCGCTCACGGGTCTCGACGTACTTTCGCTTAGCGCGATGGTGGGCCGACAACTCCCTTTCTTTTCGCTGCTCGTGCCGTTCTGGCTCGTCGCCGCTCAATGCGGATGGCGCGGCATGATCGCGGTCTGGCCTGCGTGCCTCGTCTCGGGCGCGACCTTTGGCACAATGCAATTTCTGGTAAGTAATTTTCACGGTCCTTGGCTAGTTGATATCGTGAGCGCCGCCGTCGCGATGTTCGCCGTCGTGGTGTTGATGCGCTACTGGCGCCCCGCCGAAGAATCATTTAACCCGCCCGCCAATGAGGTTGCTGCCGCCGAGAACGGGGCGACGACACCCACGGCGGCGTGGAAGGCCTGGATCCCTTGGATTTTTCTCACCGTTTTCGTCTTCATCTGGGGCCTGCCGCAGGTGAAAACGGCGCTTAACCAAATATTCGCTCCCGAGTTCAACGTGCCCGCACTCCACCTCGCGGTGGAAAAAATGCCGCCCGTCGCACCCACTCCTACACCAGAAAAAGCGGTCTTCGTCCTCAATCTTCTTTCCGCCACCGGCACCGCCCTCCTACTCGCAGGCATCGGCGCGGCCATCGCGCTCGGCGTAGGTCTGCGTCGCACCGCCCTAATTTATTGGCAGACGCTCCTGCGCGTCCGCGTTTCGCTGCTCACAATTTCCGCCATGCTGGCGCTCGGGTACACGACGCGCTACAGCGGCACCGACACGACTTTGGGCCTAGCTATGGCCAACACGGGTTGGTTGTTTCCATTTTTCTCGCCGCTCATCGGCTGGCTCGGGGTCGCGCTCACCGGCAGCGACACCTCGTCCAACGTGCTTTTCGGCAATCTCCAAAAAGTCACCGCCGAGCAACTCGGCTTTTCCCCGATCCTTACATGCGCCGCCAACAGCTCGGGCGGCGTCATGGGTAAAATGATCGACGCTCAAAGCATCGTCGTCGCGAGCGTCGCTACCGGTGGCCACCCAGAAAGTCCCGCGGCTGGCACGATTTTGCGCGCCGTCTTTTGGCACAGTATCGCCCTCGCCATCCTCGTGGGCATACTCGTGATGCTCCAAGCCTATGTTTGGCCCTGGATGATTCCGGCGCTCAAACCCTGAATCAGGCCCGCGCGGAGAGCGTCTTTCGCACCATCCGCGCCATCGACTCCTCCGGATTCAACTCGGTCACCCGGGCAACATCGAGCCACGCCAATTCTTTGGATTCGTTCGCCGCGCGCACGAGCGGCTCGCCCTCGACCGCTTCGATCATGAAACGCACATCGAAGTGCCAATGCGCCGACTCGGTCTTGCGCGCCGGAATCCAGTGGCGATCAACGTCGAATATAGTTCCCGTCACGGGCCGCAATGTCGTGAGTCCGCTTTCCTCGCGCCCTTCGCGCAACGCCACCGCAAGCAAATCCCCGTCGCCATCGGCATGGCCACCGAGTTGCAGCCACTTTTCCAATTTCAAATGATGCGTGAGCAAGGTCCGGCTTCTCGAGGAATCGACGATCCAGGCCGAGCCTGTGAGATGTCCCAGCACGCACGTGCGGCACAAACACTTCGGCTCCGTCTCGATGAAGCGCAAGGTTTCCGCCACCATCGCGGCCTCGTGCACCTCAAGCGAGGTGCGGGCGTGCGCCGTTAATAACTCCCGAATTTTTTCGTGCATCGCGGTCCGTCTTATCGGGTGTCGAACCACTTTGGCTCCAGCTTGGCCTCTGCCGCCAATGCGATCTGCGCAAACACCTCGTCGACGGTATTCGCCACGCGAAATAAATCCATGTTCGAGGGTTTGAAAAAATTTTCCGCGAGCATTTTTTCAAACAACCTCAACAGATCGTCGTAAAATCCATCTTGGTTGAGAAACACGCACGGTTTTTTGACCACGTGTAATTGGCGCAACGTGAGGATTTCCATGATCTCCTCGAGCGTACCAAAGCCACCCGGCAACGTCACAAATGCGTCCGCCCGCGTCTCCATGAGGAGCTTTCGCTCCCGCATCGTGATCACCGTGATGAGTTCGTCGGCCTCGTCGAAAGCCAGTTCGCGCGCCTTCATAAAATCAGGAATCACTCCGACCACGTGACCGCCGTTCGCCTTCACCGATCGCGCAATCGCGCCCATCAGCCCGGTTTTCCCACCGCCATAAACGAGCCCCCAACCCTGCTCCACCATGAGTTTACCCAACTGCGTCGCAGCCGACACGTACTTGGGATCAACTCGATCGCTCGAGGCACAGTAAACGCACAGTAATTTACTCATAAGTTAATTCAAGACGGAGGATTGAGCCTCGACCCAAGAAACGCCAAGCTCTGTTCGCCGAATTTAATTCCGTGTCCTTATTTTAACTTTCTCCCTTGGCCCTTTCTAAAACTTATCGCGGCCGGCTCGCACCCTCGCCCACCGGACATCTCCACCTCGGTCACGCGCGCACGTTCTGGCTAGCCGCCGAGCGTGCCCGCGCCGCCGGCGGCACGCTTTTACTGCGCAACGACGACCTCGATGCCATCCGTTTTCGTCTCGATTTCGTCGCTGCGATGCTGGAAGACCTGCGCTGGTTGGGTTTCGCTTGGGAAGAGCCCGTCATCGCCCAGAGCCAACGTCTCCCGCTCTATCGCTCCGCGCTCGCTCGTCTCCACGCCGCGGGCACAATTTTTCCCTGCACGCGCACGCGCCGCGATGTGCTCGACGCCATCGGAGCTCCGCACGAGGGCGGCGACAACGACGAACCCATTTACCCGCCGCAATTTCGCCCCGCGCTCGACGCCCCGCTCCCACCGCTCAGCGATACACTCGACGTCAACTGGCGCTTCCGCGTGCCCGATGGCGAAACGCTCACGTTTCAAGACCACGCCCTCGGCCCGCAATCCGCCACCGCCGGCCGCGACTTCGGCGATTTCCTCGTTTGGCGCAAAGATGGCGTCCCGAGCTACCAACTCGCTTGCGTCGTTGATGACGCCGATCTCCGCATCACCGAAGTAGTCCGCGGCGCCGATCTCGTGAAAAGCACCTTTCGCCAGCTCCTTCTCTTCCGCGCGCTCGGCGCCCCCGCACCGGAGTTTTATCACGCCCCGCTGATGCTCGACGACGCCGGTGTCCGCCTCGCCAAACGCCACGACGCCCTCAGCCTGCGCGCCTTGCGCGAACAAGGCGTGACTCACGCGCAGATCATCGAAACCTTTCGCCACGCCCCCGCATGAGCCTTCCCAAAATCGGCATCCTCAACATCTCCGATCGCGCCAGCGCCGGCATCTACGCCGACGAACCCGGCCAGGCTTGCGTCGCGCTTTTGCGCACGTGGCTGACGACGGAATTCGAACTCGATTATAAAATCATACCCGACGAGCGCCCGGTCATTGAAGCCGAACTACGCCGCATGGCGGACGAAGCAAATTGCGCGCTCATCGTGACGACCGGCGGCACCGGCCCTGCACCCCGTGACGTCACGCCAGAAGCCACGCGCGCCGTGCTCGAGAAAGAACTTCCCGGTTTCGGCGAACTCATGCGGACGACCTCGCTCCAGTACGTCCCCACTGCGATTTTATCCCGTCAGACCGCGGGCATCCGCGGGCGCACGCTCATCGTGAATCTGCCCGGCCGACCCAAAGCCATCGGCGAAAATCTAGCCGCCGTATTCCCCGCAATCCCCTACTGCCTCGATCTCATCGGCGCCGCCCGGCTCGAAACCCGCGCCGAAGTCATGCAAAGTTTCCGCCCGAAAGCCTAACCGGCGCCTCAAATTTTAGGATTCAACCACTCCGTCGGCAACACGGACTCCGGTCCGATGATGTACACGCGGTAGTACAGCCAAAATACCAAAGCGCCGAGTAGGAGTAGGAAAAAAATTTCCCCCAATTCACCGCCCGTGCGCCGACTACTTCGCTGCAACGAGCCCACCAACCGCCCAATCATCGGCGAGACGACAAATCCCACCAACGATCCGCCAAACAAAACCATGCCCATGATCGCGCCCGTCCGCAGAAAAGGATCGCCGAAAACCCGCGCCTTATAACTCACGATCTCCACGCAGAGATTCAGCAGTAACAAACAGCACGGGAGCACATAGTAATTGCGGACGACGTGAGTGTTTTTCATGGGCAGCGAGCCGAGTTGGTCGCTTCAACATCCTACCGCTTGCGTGAAAGTGAAATCTAAATTTCAATCATGCTCGCCCATGATCAACTACAGTAATCCCGACCTCACTCAACATCCTCCGCGCAGCGTCCGTGTCCGCATCGGCGGATACGCCCATCTCGCCCGCCTGCTCGACAAGGCCCGCGCCGTCATCGCCAACAAAGGCGCCGACTACCATTACAACTGCCCTCTCGACCAACAGCTCTTCGCTTTCGTCGGCGTCACCGCCGACGCCATGCTCGCCGAAATTAAAACCGGTAAAACCGACGTCGAAATCCTGACGTGGTTAAACGCCAACACCAAACGCCAACCTTACGAAGTCCTCGCTTGGTCCGCTTGGCTCGAACAACTCGGGCCCGGCGACGCCGAAGGCCACGAATGGATCGCGAGCGTCATCAAGGGCAACAAATCCGCCCGCGAAGACATTCGTTCGTTCGCCGAAATGCTCGATCTCGACGACTTCATCAGCTACGGCGGCAAAGCCTGATTAGGCCCCATTCGAAACGTATGTCCAAGGTCGCGCTTCACCGCGCGGCCTTTTTTTGCGCCTTAAAATCCCGAATAAAAACCGACGTTCGCCGTCGCTCAGAGCTCGGTGTATTTATCCGAGCGACCTCTGGCTTTCTCGACGGGATATTTCAGTCCGTTGGCTGCCATTTTTGCCTCGATCGCGGCCGCGACATCAATCTGCGCCACGTTGGCAAACTCCAGCGCGTAGATCACGACATCCGCTAATTCTTCGGCAATTTTGGCGCGCTTGACCGGATCAGCCACGTGCGCGCGCGAGGCCTCGGGCGTGCTCCACAAAAAATGCTCCATTAATTCGCCGGCCTCGGCGGCGAGCGCCATGCTGAGATTTTTTGGCGCGTGAAATTGCTCCCAATCCCGCTCGCGAGCGAAGGCGAGCACGCGGCCCTTCAATTCAGCCAAGTTCGTCGTGGAATCGGTTGCAGCAGCCATGACCGCGAAGCTGCCAGGCGAGGTGCCGTCACGCAATCTTCACCATCATAATTTTTTCCCGCTTGGCACAGCAGCTATATAATTAAGTCACCAACGCTCTCATGCCTCGGACTCAAAGCCATCTCCACCGCGCCGCCGGTACTTCGAGCACGAAGGCCGCGCCACAGCGCTGTGCGCGGATGCGTCCGGGCGCAGCCCAATGAAGCCAAAAAATCAGCGCGGGCTTCTAGCGCTAAACCACCGCACTCACGGACGCGTTTAGCCCAGCGAGAAGCCCAGAGCCCCAAGCTCTAGGCAGCCACGGCCTTTTAAAACCATGCACACGATTATCAGCCCAATCCAGCCCAGCGGTAGCTCAAGCCCTGCGGAGGTGACATACGCCGCATCCTTTCGTCAGCCGAACTATGAGTGCCTAGATCAAGGCGCCGCCATCAAGCTGGCGGTTTTCGTACCCGGCGTCACCGCTGCCGGCATGGACATCGATGCGCGCGGGCCCGATCTGTTGATCACGGCGCACAAGGCCAACTACGTGCGGGTGAATTGGTCGACCTTACACCTCGAGAGCGCGCAGCGCGACGTCCCGGTTACGCCTACGACTTGGGCTAGCTTTTGATTATCCCGCCATGCGCGCGGAGATTCACGAAGGCATATTGAGCGTGACCCAACGTAAGTGGGACGTTGTCGGCAGTCACCAGCGCCTGGAGTGCCTGGCGTAAGCATCACGCCAAAGTGACGACCAAAAAAAGAGCGGACCCACCGGGGGCCCGCTCTTTTTTAAATGAAGCGGAATTTTAATTCCGCGAGGTTACGAAATCAGGCGGCTTTTTCCTGCTCTTCGATCTTGAGCGCGCGATAACCACCGATGCTCTTAAAGTAGAACAGCAAGAGCAGGTAGATCACTGCCATCCCAAGCGGCAGGTAGGAATCGGCCTTCAGCGTCGCGCGGTCACCAGCCTGATTGGCGGCAACGATCGCCTTTTGATCGGCCGTGCCCTTGTCGCCGGCCTTCTTGGCAGCTTCGAGCTTGTCACCCGCGACGGCGGTAGCAGGCGAGAGAAAGAGGAACTTCGATTCCGTGGTGGACTTCGCTGAAGCGTAGACGGCCGGAGCCTCCTTCATAAGCGCTTCTGCGGTGAAACGATCCTTGGCGTAACCGAGACCAGGACCGCCGATCAGACCAGCGGAGAGCATACCAATGCCACCCATGATGGACATGGCGACGGCACCCGAGCGCGGGAAACGATCGCCGACGACCGCGAGCATCGTGGGCCAGAAGAACGTCTTGCCGAGAGCGTAAATACCGAGGGCGACGAGCGCGACGGCGAAGCTGTTCATACCCGAAGCCATCTGCAGGCCGACAAAGGCCAACAAAGCCGAAGCGACCAAGATACCGATCGGCGAAAGACCCAGCTTGGTCTCAATGAAGTGGGCGCAGAAGCGCAGGCCGAACATGATAGCCGAAGTCCAGATGAAGAGCATCTTGCCTTGCTCGGCGGTGAAGAGATTGCCGGTGATGGCTTCGATCCAGCCATCAGTACCCAATTCGACCGCACCCACGATGGCGTGAGTGATAAAGAGCACGAAGAGCAGCAAGGATCCGATTGAGAAACGCGTGATCAGGCCCACGACGATCAAAAGCGCGCCCGCCAAATAGAGCCCAAGGTTATCCACATTGAAAACCGGACCCAGCACATTGCCCAAGAAAATAGAGAGCAGATAGCAAGCGACGAGCGAGCCGAGGATACCGACGTCCTTAAACATTTCAGAGAAAGAAGCGCCCTTCTCAGCCGCTTCGGACTTCGGGAACGACTGGCCCATGAACATCACCGCGTAGGCGATGGTCGGGACCAGGTAGAACGAGAGTTGACCCTTCCAACCTAGGCCCATGACAGAACCGAGCAGGTAAGAAGCAACGGCGCCGACCACCATGCCAAGCGGCCAGGAGGCGTGCAAAATATTCAAGTAATGCGTGCGCTGTTTAGGGAAAATCGTAGCGACGAGCGGATTAGCCACGGCTTCGAGGGTGCCGTTCGCATAGGCGAAAATAAACATACCCCAGTAAAGGAAGTCATAGGCGTTCTGCGGCGTAGAGGCACCGAAGGTGACAAACGCCGAGATGATGTGCCCCAAGAGCGCGAGCGCGATCAGCTTACCGTAGCCGATTTTGTCGACGATGACGCCACCAATGATGATGCCGAAGCAGAAGCCCGAGAAGCCGGCGCCACCGATCGCTCCCAATTGGGTGGCGGTGAAACCATATTCAGAGGCCCAAGCGCCGAAGATACCCCCGCGAAGGGCGAAACCGACACCAGCGGCAAGGATGGCCATGAAACCAGCCCAGAGGAGGCGCCTCGCATTGGGGACGATAGGCTCAGAACTATTTTGTTCGTTACTCATAATGATAACTAGGGATTAGGGGTGAGGGGGTTGAAGACAGACTCGACATGGACTTTGTGGGAAACTGTTTTGCAGCCGGCAAGGTCGCTTTTTATTAATATACCAATGGGGGCTTTTACTTAATCGCTCAGATTTCTCTTTCCCATGGCACTTAATCTACCGGATATGGTCTATACCCAACATGGCTTTCCCCATCCACTACCAAAATCCGCACCAAGTTGCGGCAAAACCTCCCATCGTGCAGTTCGTGACTCGCGAAGACGTTTTGTGGAATCGGCCGATTTTCCGCGCTCCACCGCTCCAAGTTTCACCACCCCGGGTTGACTCGAAAACTTTCCAGCCCGCACCCCGGCCCTCCACCACGACGAGCAGCGTCTGAGCGGTAGAGTTTTTTAAATCAAGCGGAGACCCACGTCTCCGCTTTTTTCATGTCCACATTACACGCTTGGCGCGTGTCCCTCGTAGGTTTTCAAAACATAACCCCATGCCGCTGACCCCGACCCAGCTCGAAGCCCTGCGCGCGCTCCTCGATCGACTCATTCCCAATGATGAATTCCCCGGCGCCCTCGCCGCCGGTACCGATAAATTCATCCTTCAACTCCTCACCCATGCCTGTGCCGCCGAGGCTCCGTTCCTCGCCCAAGGCCTCACCCAGCTCGATACCGAAGCGATCGCGCGCCACGGCCAAACCTTCGCCACGCTCCCCATCACCGCTCAAGACGCCCTCATTTTCGCGCTCGAGCACAACCGCACCGCGACGCCGTGGCCGGCCGCGTTTCCCGCCGCCGCTTTTATTAATCGGCTCATCGATCTTGCGGCCGAAGGTTTTTACGCGGATCCCGCCAACGGCGGCAACCGCGACGGCGCCTCATGGCGCATGATCGGCTACGATCCGCTCCTACCCGCACGTCCCTCCGCCCCATGAGCGCGGCCGATTCAACTTACGACGTGATCATCGTCGGCGCCGGCTTGGGCGGTGGCATCGCCGCCGGCGTCCTCGCCGAATCCGGACAACGCGTCCTGCTCCTTGAGCGCGGCCGAGATTTGCGCTACCGCGACATCCCCGGCGATCACCTGCGCCACCATCGTCTATCAATCTACGGCGACAACACCACCCACGAACCCGCCGGCCACCCGCGCGTGTTCGTCGATCCCCAAGGCCACAGTCGTACGGTCTACCCGCACGAGGCCGATTACCACAACAACGCCCTCACCGTCGGTGGCGGCGCCCGCATCTGGGGCATGCAAGCGTGGCGCTTTCATCCCGATGATTTCCGCATGGCCTCGCGCTATGGCACGCCCGCCGGCAGTTCCCTGGCCGACTGGCCAATCGCCTACGCCGATCTCGCGCCTTTCTACGAACGCGCCGAACACGAGGTCGGCGTCGCCGGCGATCCCAGCGCCACCGACTACGCACCGCGCGAGCGCGCGTTCCCGCTGCCACCCGTGCCGGCCACGCCCACCGGCGCTTGGCTCGCTCGCGGCGCCGCCACGCTCGGCTGGAACGCCTTCACGCCACCCCTCGCCGTTAACACCAAGCCCTATCTCGGCCGCGCCGCCTGCGTCCAATGCCGCCAATGCATCGGCTTCGCCTGCCCCACCGATGCGCGGAACGGTTCCCACAACACTCTCCTACCCCGCGCGCTCGCCACCGGACGTTGTACGCTTATCACTCGCGCTCACGTCGCCCGCGTCCTCACCGATGCTTCAGGCCGCGCCCACGGGGTCGAATATTTTGCTCCGACCACACCCGACTCCGCCCAGACCGAGCGACGTACGGCCCACGCCAGTACGATTATCCTCGCCGGTGGCGCCATCGAAACGGCGCGTTTGCTCCTCCTCTCCACATCACCGCAACACCCGCGCGGCCTCGGCAACCACAGCGACCACGTCGGCCGTCACCTCCAAGGTCATTATTATCCGATCGTCTCCGGTCTACTTCCAGTCGGTTTCGAAAACCCCAACCTCGGCCCCGGCGTCAGCATCGCCACCACGCAATTTAACCATGGCAACCCCGGCATTATCGGCGGCGCCATGCTCGCCAACGATTTCGTCAAACTTCCAATCATCTTTTGGCGCTCGCACCTGCCGCCCGAGCTTCCTCGCTGGGGTCTGGCCAACAAAAAAGCCATGCGCGAACTCTACCTGCGCGGCATCGATCTGCGCGGACCCGTGCAAGAAATCCCCTCGCCTGATTCACGCGTCACGCTGGACCCGCACGTACGCGATCACTTCGGCTTGCCGGTCGCACGCCTGAGCGGCACCACGCATCCCGAGACGCTACGCACTGCGGAATTCATCCGTGCCCGCGCCGAAGATTGGCTGCGCGCCGCCGGCGCGGAACGCGTCTGGAGTTCACCGATGGATTTGCGCCTGTCCGCCTCGCAACACCAAGCCGGCACCGCGCGCCTCGCCGCCGATCCGCGCGACGGCGTCACCGATCCCTTTGGTCGCGTCCACGGCCACGACAATCTTTGGATCACCGATGGCTCCCTCCACGTGACCAACGGTGGCTTCAATCCCGCACTCACGATTATGGCCCTCGCCTTCCGCGCCGCTGCGAAAATCGCCGCGACGAGGTAAAGCCCGAGAAACTCGCTCAACGCTCCGGCACGAGCCAGAGGACATCGCCGCGCGCGCCCGAGCCTTGCGCAAGTAACGGTGCGAGATATTCCACCGTCGTCGCCGCTTCGCCGTCAAATTTCCACGGGGGATTCACCACGACGAGGCCGCAGCCCACCATCTTTGCTCCCGGGGGATTGACCACGAGCTCGGCCGCCAACGTCGGCGGCAATTCCAACCGCCGCAGCTCCGCAAAAAATAAATCCACCTTCGCGCGCTCCGTCAGCGGGTACCAGATGGCAAACGTGCCGCCCGGCAATCGGCGCAATCCTTCCTTCACCGCGGCCACGATTTGCGCCCATTCCTCTTGCGCCTCAAACGGCGGATCGATCAACACAAGCGCGCGTTTCTCGAGGGGTGGCAAGAGAGCGCGTACCGCACCGTACCCGTCCGTCTCGCGGGCTTGGGCGCCTTGCGTAAATTGAAACCGCTCCTTCAGCGCCGCGGCTTCCTCGGGCTGCCGTTCGCACAACACCAACCGCTCCTGCGGCCGCGCGATGAAACTCACCAGCAGCGGCGATCCGGGGTAAAATCGCGGCTCCGGTGTCGCGTTGCCTTCGCGTCGATCGTAGGCGCGAGCGAGCTCCACGTACTCCGCGACTCCGGGCGGCAACTCAGCTACTGGGCGCGTCCACAACCGGCCCACGCCTTCAGGCCATTCGGGCGTACGCGCGTGCGTGTCCCCAGTCGCGGCGGCCGCGAGATCATAGCTTCCGCGGCCGGCATGCGTGTCGAGACACAGAAAACCTTTCTCTTTTTTCTGGAGCGCCCGCACGAGCTGCACGAGCAGCGCATGCTTCATCACGTCGGCGAAATTCCCCGCGTGATAATGGTGACGGTAGTTCACGCCGTGACCGGCACTTTCACGACGACCTTGCGCACCAACATCGGCGCGCCGGCCGCCACGAGCGGACGATGGCCATCGATCGGATAAAACACCGCGACTTCTCCCGCCGAGACGCGCAGCGCGGAAAATGTCGACGAGGGATGATAAAACAAAACGTCCTTCGCCGGACGCAGATCTTCGCTCACGGTAAGTTTAGAAACATCGGAAACCTCCATCACTTCATCGCCCACGATCACGGCTTGGACGTCGATGTAGGCCTTATGCGATTCCCATTTCGGCACCGCAGGCACGCCCGCAGGCTGGGACATGCACGCTTGCGCCAGCGCAAACACGCCGCCCGCCAGTTCCACGCGCTGCGTCTGCTCCGCGGCGAGGCCGTGGAGCAAAGCGCGTTCCGGCGAACCGGGGCGCAGACACGCTTCGACATAAGCGAAGGCCGTGTTGAAATTTTCCGAAGTGGCGAGCTGGGAGCGCACCGTGGCGAGAGAACCGAATAGAGCCATAGTCGCATCCTCGATTCCACGCCAAAACCTGGCAAGCCGCGAAACATTGTTTGCGCAAGACTAAGTCTAAAATATACTTATGACATGCAGAAATTGTTCTCCTATTTCATCGCCTACGCGCTGGCCACGCCAGTCGCACTGCTCTGCGCCGACTTCGAAGGTAGCGTTAATTTCAAAATCGATACCGGCAAAGGATCGCCCCAGGACATCAACTACAGCGCCAAAAACGGCCTGGTGCGAATCGATGTTAAAAAAAACGAGGGCAGCAGCCCCAGCGTGATTCTCGACGCAGCTAAAAAAGAAATGATCGTTCTGCTGCCGGAGCAGAAAAAATACGTGCTGCAATCGATCGCCGAGCCGGGCGATCCGTTGTCCCAACCCAACAGCACCGAGCCTGCTTTAGAAAAAGTCGACGGCACCGAAAAAATCCTCGGCTACGATTGCGGACGCTATGTTGTGAAAAACAAAGACTCCACCACCCAGCTTTGGCTCACCGACCAACTCGGCGCCTTCGTGGGCTTAGGCACGGGCATGGGCAGCAGATCAAGCGCGCCGATGTCTCCACCTGCGCCGGGGGGAGCACCCGGCAGGACGACTGCCACCAACACGGGTTCATGGGAAACCCTCCTAGCCGGCAAAAACCTCTTCCCGCTTCGCGTCATCACCACCCATGCAAAAGGCCAAGAAAGCTCGCGGCTCGAAGCCACAAGCGTTATGCAAAAATCTCTCCCCGATTCCGATTTCGCCCCACCGACAGGCTGGGAAAAATTCGATATCGGCAGCACACTGCGCTCCATGAAGCGCCCGCCGCCGCCGTTTCCCGGCTCGCCCAATTAATCACGGCCCATCTCCCCGCAAAGCGGGTCGCGCCGGCGGGGGTAAAAACGTTGCTGGCTCCGCGCCAACCGCTTTCCTCCGCGGCACACCCACGTGCCCGGCCTTATCCGCATTTTTTCCGACCTTCACTACGGCGACCGCGCTAGTCGGCTGCGCTCACTCACGCAGCTAGATCCCTTGCTCGAAGACGTCGACCAACTCATCCTCAACGGCGACACGTTCGACACGCGGCCCAGTTCCCACCCGCAGCAGACCGCCCGCATCGCCGCGGAAGCTACGACCTACTTCGCCAGCTGCGCCCCCAAGGTCATCCACCTCACAGGTAACCATGATCCCGATATCTCGGTGCATCATTCACTCGATCTCGCGGGCGGTCACGTCTTCGTCACCCATGGCGACATCATCTTTGAAAACGTCGTACCTTGGGGCTGCGACACCGCGTACTTCACCGCTCGCATTGAGCGCGACCTTGCCGCTCTCGACGAAAAAAGCCGTCTCCAGCTCGACTCGCGTCTCACCGTCACTCGCGCCGCCTGCCTCGGTTTACCGCAAGGCCACCAAGCCGAGCCCAATCTATTAAAATACGCGCTCCAAGTCGCCGCCGATAACCTTTGGCCACCGCAACGTTCCCTGCGCATCCTGCGCGCTTGGCGCGAAACGCCGGCCCGCGCCGCCGCGATCGCCGCCACGCATCGCCCCGCCGCTCGCTTCATGCTGATCGGCCACACCCACCGCCCCGGCGTATGGACGACGTCATCCGGCCTCACCCTCATCAACACCGGCTCCTTAAGTCGCCCGTTTGGCGCTCTCGCCGTGGATCTCACCGCCACCCAACTCAACGTCCGCCGCATCGTGGCGCGCGCCGGGCATTTTCAGCCTGGACCCGTCATCGCAGAATTTACTCTCGCGGAAACGCCCGCTTCCGCAAAAATGTCTACATGAGTATCACGTTTGGTTGGTGGCACCGCGATCCGGTCGAAGGCAAATATCAGATCCACGTGGACGTCCACGGCGGCAACATCGAGTGGACGCGCCACCAAGGTCACAACACGTCCTGGATTCCGCACGAGCCTTCCGAGGAAGATCGCGAACGCCTCGTCGCCGAAGCCGAGCGCCGCGTGCCCCGCCGCCTCATCACACAAAAGCAATTCGACGAAATTAAAACTCTCAGTCAAAGCGACGGCTCCGGCAAAATCTCCGGCAAACGCGTCACCGGCCTCGGACCTTCTTACAACTAGCGCCGCACGCGCCTCACTGCGCCGCCGTAACCTCAGCGGCGACACGTTCCCAGATCAGGCGAAACGCCGGCGTAAATTCCGCCGGTTTTTCCGCCATCCAAGTCGTCAACGCCGCCGGCTCGACCCACTGACCTTGCTCAATTTCCTCCGGATGCAGCACAAAGGGCCCTTCGTGCCGCAAGCGGTAAACCCACAGAAATTCCCAGCCCGTGCGCGCGCACGCCTCCAAGCGTAGCCAGCGCTTCAATGCATCCGCTCGCACCGCCACGCCGATTTCTTCGCCCAACTCCCGCGCCGCCGCCGCCTCGTAATCTTCCCCGCTATCGAGATGCCCCGAGCACGCCGCATCCCAGCAACCCGGCGACATGTCTTTGCTCATCGAGCGTTTCTGCAAAAACGTCTGCCCCGCCGCATTGAACACCAACACGTGCACCGCACGGTGCCAAAGCCCCCGCGCGTGCACTTCGCGCCGCAGCGCCCGCCCGACTACGACGTCGTTACCGTCCACCACATCGAAAAATTCCTCACGCTTCATAGTGCGATTCACGTCGGTCCTTTGCCCGCAAGGCAACCCCGCAACGCCGCCGACCTTTACATTACGGCGCGATCGTATGCAGTTCTTCCTCTCAAGCCTTTCCCTATGCCGAAAATCGACGTCAACCTCGTAGCCGAGATTCTCAAAAAGAATCAACTCGACCCCAAGCTCCTCCGCCAAGTTATCGAGGAGATGAACCTCGCCGCCCAACCCGAGGGTCCCGACGGTGACAAGCCACCCGCGGTTAAAAAACAATTCGTCGTGCTCGCCAGCGATCCTGACAACCGCCTCCCCAAGCACGATTTCGTCGCCTGGGTCCTGCAGATTCCGGAAGACGAGAGCGTCGCCACCACGCAGGACCGTATCTTCCGCGGCGCCTACGATTACAACGCCTCCAAAAAAGGTCGCCTCTACCCCGCGAAAACGGTCGGCGAAGCCCTTGAAAACGTCCCGGCCAAATTTTTCAAAGAAGCCGAGGTTTGGGTGAAATCCAAAGTACCGGTGCTCGTGCTGAAAACGGACAATCAAATCCCCAAGGAGTAAACGGCGCGTCCCGCCAGTAAGAACGCGTCGGACTCTGCCCCGCCCCGCTTCCATGGCCCCACCGTCAAACCGCGCCGCTTCCGTACAACGCGGGTTCGGCCGCGTCGTCCTCCTTCTGCTCGCGGGCTTTTGCTGGACGGCCTGCACGCGTAAAGCAGAACCCAAGGCGCCGCCCACTTCGGCGGCGCCAGTCCAGATTTTGCGCGTCAGCCAGCGTAACGAACCCGCCTCACTCGATCCTGCGACCACGACGTTGCCCGACGAATTTGGCACCCTGCGCACGCTTCTAGAAGGCCTGCTCATTCCCGGAGAAAATACCTCCGCACCGCGCCCCGGAGTCGCCGAGCGTTTTGATGTTTCCGCCGACGGGCTAACCTACACGTTTTATCTGCGCACCGAGGCCCGCTGGTCTGACGGCGCCCCCGTCACCGCCACGCACTTCATCGCCGCCTATCAACGCCTCCTTACGCCCAACACCGCCGCACCCAAAGCCAATACGTTTTTTTTCGTAAAAAACGCCCGCGCCTTTGCCACCGGTGCGCTGACCGATTTCAACGCCGTTGGATTCCGCGCCCCCAACGCCCACACGCTCGTCATCACGCTCGAGCAAGCGCATCCACGCTTCCCCTACATTGTGGCCAGCGGCCCGTGGTTACCCGTGCGCACCGATGTCATCGCCCAACACGGTCGCAGCTGGACGCGCCCCGAAAAATTCGTCGGCAACGGCCCTTTTGTCCTTAGGGAATGGCGCGCTGACCAACGTATCATCGTCCGCAAAAACTCGAACTGGCATAACGCTGCCCGGGTGCGCCTAGACGAAATCCAATTCATCCGCTTCGACAGCGGCGACGCCGAAGAACGCGCGTACCGCGCCGGCCAAATCGATGCCACCATGTCGATTCCATCCTCAAAAATCGCCGTCTACCAAACCGATCGACTCGGCGAACTGCAACAGTCCCCGCTGATAGAAACGCGCTATCTCTCCTTCAACACGCGCCGTCCGCCGCTTAACGATGCACGCGTCCGCCAAGCCCTCGCTCTAGCGATTGATCGCCAGAAACTCGTCGAAAAAATCCTCCAAGGTGGCCAACCCGCCACCGGTCGTATGATTCCCCCGGCTCTGCGCCCCGCCGATGCTTCCAGCGAATTACCAGCCTCACACCGCCACGATCCCGCCGCCGCCCGCGCGCTCCTCGCCGCCGCCGGCCTTAACGCTAAAAATTTTCCGCGCCTTGAACTCTCTTTCTGGACCAGCCCAGCGGTCCTAGAGGCCATTCAAGCCATGTGGCGCGAAACCCTCGGCCTGGAAATCGCGCTCACGCAACGCGAAGCCCGGGTCCATCTCGCCGCCCTAGCCACCGGCGACTACGATATCGCTTTGATCAACGCGATTCCCGACATAGCCGACGCCTCCAACCTGCTCGGTGATTTTGCCACCGGCGCGCCCGAAAATTATCCCGGCTGGAGCTCAACCGCGTTCGACGCGGCTCTCGCTCGCGCAGATTTTGTTTCCGCCGAGAATCAACTCCTCACCGCCGCCGCCGTGACCCCGCTTTATTTCAACCTCAAAACCTTTCTCCTTTCGCCCCGCGTCAAAGGCTGGCGCGAGGACGGCTTATGGGCGCCCGATTTTAGTGCGATTACAGTCGCGCCGTGATTCTCCCGAATAAACCCACAGGATTGCCATTTCGACCGACGTTCTAAAACGTCGCTTCATGCGTTTCTTTACCCTGTTCTTCGTGCTCGCCGCTGGCACTGCTTCGCTCTCCGCGGCCACGCCTCCGACGCTTTCTGGCGCGAGTATTCTCCAGCGCGTCAAAATTCTCGCTTCCGATGAATTCGAGGGTCGCGCCCCCGCTTCGCCCGGCGAAGAAAAAACCGTTGCTTACCTCGTCGACGAATTCAAAAAAATGGGTCTCGCCCCCGGCAATCCCAACGGCACCTACGTGCAAAACGTGCCAATGATCGGCATCACGTCGCAGCCCACGGCCACCTTCAGCGCCGGCGGACAAACATTCAAACCCACGCACCTGATCGACTACGTCGCGCTCTCCAAACGCGTCACGCCGCGCGTCGACGTCAATGCCAGTGAGATCGTTTTCGTGGGCTACGGTATCGTCGCACCTGAGTATGGCTGGGACGACTATAAGGGCCTTGATGTGCGCGGGAAAACCGTCGTCATGCTCATCAACGATCCGCCCGTCACCGATCCCGCGACTGGCCAGCTCGATTCGAAGGTTTTCGGTGGCAAAGGCATGACCTACTACGGGCGCTGGACTTACAAATACGAGATCGCCTCCGCCAAAGGTGCCGCCGCGTGTCTCATCGTTCATGAGACGGGCCCCGCCGGTTATCCCTTCGCTGTCGTCGCTGGCAGCTGGGGTCGCGAAAACTTCGACCTGCGCACGCCCGACGCCAACGCCTCCCGCGTCGCCGTCGAAGCGTGGCTCACGCTGGATTTCACGAAGCAACTGTTCAGCGCCGCTGGCCAAGATTTTGCCGCGCTCAAAGCCGCCGCCGCCACGCGCGATTTCAAGCCCGTAACCTTCAAAGCCCAGGCCTCGTTCGCCGTCGCGAACACCACGCGCGACGTCGGTTCCAAAAACGTCGCCGCGCTCCTCCCTGGCTCAGATCCGAAACGACGGCACGAATACATCGTCTACTCCGCGCATTGGGACCACCTTGGCCGCGATCCGAAACTCACGGGCGATCAAATTTACAACGGCGCCCACGACAACGCCTCTGGAACCGCACTGCTCCTCGAAATAGCGCAAGCCTTCAACGCCCTTCCCGCCGCTGAAAAACCCGCCCGCAGCATTCTCTTCCTGTCTGTTACCGGAGAAGAAAAAGGCCTGCTCGGTTCTCAATACTACGGCCGCGTCCCACTTTACCCGCTCAGTAAAACGCTCGCCAATCTCAACATCGACGGCGCCAACGCCCACGGCCCCACCTCCGATATTGTCGTCGTAGGCAACGGCGCCACGTCAATCGACGACCTCGGCGTGCTCGTCGCCCAAACGCAGGGCCGCACCGTGCTCCCTGATCCCGCCTCCGAAAAAGGCGGCTACTACCGCAGCGACCACTTCGAATTCGCGAAAGTGGGCGTCCCCGCTTACTATCCCAAAGCCGGTCGCGCCTACCTCGGACAACCCGCCGACTACGGCCAAAAAATCGCCGAGGCCTACACAGCTAATGACTACCACAAAGTCAGCGACGAGGTGCGCCCCGATTGGACGTTTGAAGGCGCCGCGCAAGACGGCGCGTTTCTGCTCGAGGTCGGCCGCCGCATCGCCAACGACCCGCGTTGGCCTGAGTGGAAACCCGGCAACGAGTTCAAGGCGCGCCGCGACCAGATGTTGCGCCAATAACCGCTCACCCAAGCCCGCGCGCATGTTTTTCCGCCCACGTTTAAGTTGGTCTCACGTATTTCACCTGAGCGCCGCTCTGCTGTTCGGCGTGGTTTTCTCGGGCTGTAGCTCCCGCGAAAGTGCGGTCGTCGCCGGCAACCGCACGCAGACGCTCCACGTCAACAACTCCGCCGAGCCACGTGATCTCGACCCGCACACCACGACGATTCCCGCCGACATCAACGTCATCCGGGCCATCATGGAAGGCCTGTGCGAAGTTGACCCCATCACGTGCCAACCGATCCCCGGCGTCGCCGCCACGTGGTCTGTTTCACCTGATGGCCTCACGTGGACGTTTCACCTGCGCTTAGATGCCCGCTGGTCCAATAACGAGCCCGTCACCGCGCACGATTTTGTTTACGCATACCGCCGCATTCTAGCCCCCGCCCTCGGCGCCGAATTCCGCGACCAATTCCATATTCTTAAAAACGCCGAAGCCTACGCCACCGGCAAACTCACCGATTTCAACGCCGTCGGCGTCCGCGCCATCGACGATCACACGCTCATGCTCACGCTGCACCAACCCGTGCCGTATCTGCCCACGCTCGTGACGCAAATCTGTTGGTACCCGCTGCACCGCGCCACGATTGAAAAACACGGTCGCATCGATCAACGCGGCACCGCTTGGACGCGCCCCGGCAACCACGTCGGCAATGGCGCCTTCACCCTCGCCGCGTGGACGCCTAATCAAAATCTCCGCGTCACCAAATCCGCCACTTACTGGGACCGCGCGCACGTGACCCTCAACGCCGCCGTTTTCTATCCCATCGAAAACCCATCCGTCGGCGAAGCCGCCTTCCGCGCCGGTCAACTCCACATCGCCATCCCACCCGTCGCCAAAATTGTCGCCGCGCAGAAAGACCCTGCGCTCGCACCGTTGCTCCACGATGGCGTCGCGCTTTCCACCGCGATTCTCCGCCTGAATTGCCAACGCCCGCCGTTCACCGATGCGCGCGTCCGCCGCGCCCTCGCACTCTCGATTGATCGCACGCAACTCGCCCAACGTATCATTCACAGCAACACGCCGGCCACCTCCTTCACCCCCCCCGCCTGCGCCGGATACACGGCCGATCCCGGCGTCGGCACTGATATCGTCGAAGCCCGCCGCCTCCTCGCCGCCGCTGGTTTTCCGGAGGGTCGCGGTTTCCCTAAGACAGAGGTAATTTTTTATTCCTACCACGGCACGGAGCAACCCGTCGCCGAGGCGCTCCAGCAAATGTGGCGCAGCCAACTCGGCATCGACGTCGCGCTCGTGCAGCAGGAGATGAAAACCGCTATCTCCGCCCGGCGCTCCCGCAGTTACGAGATTCTCGCCGGTTTTTGGAACGGCGACTACCTCGACCCCGCGACTTTTCTCGACGTCTTCCTGACAAACGGCGGCAACAACCAAACCGGCTGGTCCAGTCCCGCCTACGACCGACTCATCGCCGAGTCCACGCGCACCGTCGATCAAACCGCCCGCTACACGCTCCTCCGCCACGCGGAGGCGATCCTGCTCGCCGAGGCGCCCGTAATTCCGCTCTACCACGTGCCGATGCGCCGCTTCCACGCCGCCTCGGTCCGCGGCTGGCACGAGAATCTCCTCGATTTACACCCGCTGAAATTTGTCTCCCTCGCGCCCTGACCGCGCCGTCACTTTTTCGCCAGCGCTTCGAGATAATCCAAGAGCGAGGCGAATTCCCGCATGGTCAGCCCGTCGACCAAACCCGCGGGCATGACGGAAATCGGCAAGCGTTGACGCTCGGCGATGTCCTTTACCAAGAACGTAAATTCCTGCGCCGCGACGTTGCGTAATTTCACGCGGTCCGCCGCTTCGAGCGTGATGAAACCGACCTGTTGCGAACCGTCTTTCAATTTCACGATCTCCGTCGCGAAACCCTGCGCGATCGTAAAATTGGGATTGAGGATATTCCGCGCCAACTCGGGCCGCGGGTACGTCTGGGCGATGTTGCCGAGATAAGGGCCTTTTTGCATTTCCGCCTGACTCACCGTGTGACAAGCCACGCACGTCTGACGCACGAAAATCTGCTCCCCAAGCCCCGCATCACCTTTCATTTTGATGACCTGAGCCACCGCGTCCTCGACACTCAACGTCCCCACGAGCGGACCACCACCCGCGCCCTTCGCGCCCAGCCGCAACGAAGTCACCGCGCTCTTCGCCGCTTTCACCACATCGGCATCCGCGTCGTTCACCGCGGCGAGGATTTTTTGGTCGATCGCGTGGAGTTTAAATTTATCTGCGGCCTTGATGATCTGAATGCGACGCGCGGTCGTCTCCCAACCGGTCGCCAGGGTCTTCGCGGCTAGTTCGCGCGCCTCGGGACTGCCCGACGCTCGGCTCGAAATTTTCAACAACGCGCCCTCAGCCCAGACTGCCGCCGGCGTGCCGACGTGCGCGGCCTCGGCTTCAAACACCGCGTGCATCACATCGAGTTTCGGCGCGTTTAAAAAGGCCTGACGCGCCGAATCGCTTTCTTTACCCACGCCTTTCCGGTCGTTCAACGAAACCAGAGCGGCCAACATCGCGCGCGCGCCTTCCACGCTATCAGTCTTGGCCAAAGCCGCGACCGCCTGCGCCAGCACGCCCGCATTAGCCGTAGGATTCCGCGCCGCGCGCACCAACAACGGCACGCCTTCCACGGGAATTTCGTCAAGTGCCGCCATCTGCATCACGGCGTCGGCCGCGAGCTCGGGATTTTGCGCGGCGAGGGCGATGATGCGCGCGAGGGCTTCATTGGATTGGATGCGGTTGAGATTCATTTCGGCGACCAAATAACCGGCCTCGGCGGGCGTCGCGTTTGCGAGCAGCGCCTTGATGGCCGCAGCAATGCGTGGCGTCTCGCTCCAGACGACAGGTTGATAATAAGGTCCACGCGTGTCGGGCCGCGTGCCCCAAGAATCACCTTTCCACTCGCCATCCGTGAAATGCAACCGGCTCAAGATACGAATCAAATCCTGTCGATGCTCGGGCGTTTTTTCTTTTTCCAAGCGAGCCAAGACGCCATCGATGACGGGTTTCGCGTGAATGCGCGCCAACGCAAACACCGCTCCGGTGCGTTGCGCCTTAGGTGCTTGAGGCTGATCGAGGACCGCAAATCCGGCTGCGTAAGCTCCGAGTTGCGCGATCGCACGATAAGCGGTGTGCGCGACGCGTTCATCGGTATCACCGAGCAACGCGGCAATCTGCGGCGCGAGTGAGGTCAGATTCCGATGCACGGCGCCGATGATCGCTTCTAGTTTCACCTGGGCGTCTTCGCTCGACAGTCCGGCGGCAAAGGCGTCGGTCGGCGCATCCTTCCCACCGTCGGCGAGCGCACGCAACACATACGGTTGCAAGGCCACGTCGTGGGTCAGGCCAGCGACGGCCGCATCGACGTTGCCACCGAAGGCGCGTTGCGTGATTGCGTAAACAGCCGCCACGCGCGTCACGAGCGGTTTAGCGGGTTCGCGCGCGAGCGAGAGCAACCGCGCCGTCGTCTCCGCGTTCATTTCGCGGCGCAAGAGCGTGCGCTGCGCTTCAAGGCGAGTCCGGTGACTGGGTGATTCAAGGAGCGCAACCAACTCCGCGTCGCTTACACGTCCAAAATCCGGCAAGGCCGGCGCCGTGAAATTTTTTGGCGAGACGCGCACGATGTAGCCTACATCGGCGCCCGCCCAATTAAACGTCGCGCCTTTCCAGCTCGCTTGGTAAACGTGGCTCAACGCGTCGACGTCGGCGTCCGTTGGGCGGGTCATCGCCACGAATTTTTCAGGCGGCGCCGTCTCGATGTAGCTCGCTCCGCGCGGGGCGACGCCTTGGTGCCAGAGAGCGCCCGTGCCCCAGTCGCAGGTGAGCGGTCCATTCCATTTACCAAAACCGGGCTCATCCAGAAACAACGCGCCGCAGCCGGAGCCGCCGCCGTAATCCGCCAGCGGCTTCACGTGCTCCGGCCCGAAATTTTTGTACAGATACGGGTAACCGTGATGCTCAAGCCCCGTGAAATTTTCGAGCCGGATGTCCCAACCGCCGCCGTCGTTGGTGTTGTCGCGAGCAAAGATATTGAGCAACGGGCCCACGGCGAGATCGACGATGTTACGCGTGCCCCGACTGAAAATTTCTAAACCCGTGCCATCGGGGCGAAAGCGCGTCACGCCACCGCCGCGATGTTGGACGGTGCGGCCATCGGTACCGACGGCCTTCATGTAGCCGAAATCGCCGACCGCGACGTAGAGCCAGCCGTCGATGCCGAGGCTCAAGCCGTTGGTCGTGTGGTCGGCGGGGCGATCGGCAAAACCGAAAGCGATGTCCTTGATGATAATTTTCGATTCCTCGGCCACACCGTCGCCGTCGCGGTCGATGAAAACGCTCACGTGCGGCGGATGTACGACGTAGAGCCGGTCGTGGTCCCAGACGAGGCCACGGGGCGAATCGAGGTCTTTGACAAACTCCGTCACTTGATCGGCGCGACCATCGCCGTCGGTGTCGCGGAGCCGCAGGATGCGCCCACGATGCGGATCGCGACCCAGCGAACCGTTGCCATCGCTCGACACATAGAGATCACCGTTGGGCGCCGCCGCCACGAAGACCGGATAATTCGCCGCTGCCGAGTTGGCGAAAAGCGTGACCTCAAAACCTTCGGGCACTTTCACATCTTTCAAAATCGCCGCTTCCTGCTCAGGCGTGAAGCGCAGGATTTTCGGCGCGACGTTGCCCTGAACTTTCAGAATATCCTCGGGCGACTTGGTCTCCGCGGCTTGGGCCAACGCGTTAAAAAGAACAGCAAGAACGCAGGCGTTGAATAGGCGAACGAGGTACATAGGTCAGATCTAAAGGGGGTAAACTCAGTCCCCACCAACACCGAACGCCCTAACAATTTCAAGCCCGCCTCCACTTGCGCTCCGCCGGACACATGCGCTCCTGCATTCATGAGCATTTTCTATTACCTGCTCGCCTCTCACTTTCACAATTCTTTGCGAAAGCTCTCGTTGTTTCGCTAGGTCCTTGGTTTCACGTGCCTTTTGAAGCTAGGCGCGTTGCTAACCGGCTGCGGGAAAAAAGATTCGAGCTCATCGCCCGCCGCTAAAACCGACTCGACCATGGCTGCGTCGGCCACTCCGCAAATCTGGCGAGTCGGCTACGGGGCCAAATCCCACGCTTTTGGACAACCATCCCTACAATTACATCTATCTAGAGAACGGAGCGGAGTTTAAACCCAATCGCCACCGCCAAAAGCCTCGGGCCTGAGCGAGATATAGCAGATTATCGAGTGAGCGCCGGACGAGTCGCACGCTTGCCATCGATTCGGCTCATGCTCTGTCTTTCACTCTTTCGCTTCCAGCCCACGTCGCACCATGCTCCGCTTCACCTTCCGCCGCCTGCTCCAGATCATACCGGTGCTCTGGATCATTATCACGGCGACGTTTTTTATGATCCGCTTCGTCCCCGGCGGACCGTTCACCGCGGAAAAAGCCGTCACGCCTGAAATCCTACGCAACCTCGAAGCGCACTACGGCCTCAACAAACCCCTCTACCAACAGTATTTTGATTACATGGGTAGCCTCCTGCGCGGCGATCTCGGCCCGTCCTTCAAATACCCCAATCGCACCGTCAACGAGATCATCGGCGACAAACTTCCGACGTCCCTCGAACTTGGTTTCATCTCTCTCGCCGTGGCCCTGACGATCGGCATCACGCTCGGCACCCTTGCCGCCGTGCGACGCAACAGCTGGCTCGATTACGTCTGCTCATCTACCGCGATGATTGGCATCTGCATTCCCACTTTTGTACTCGGACCGCTCTTCGTGCTCACGTTCGCGATTCACTTTCAATGGCTTAACGCCTCCGGCTGGTACGGCCCCTCGGATCGCATTTTACCCTGCCTCACCCTAGGTTGCGTCTACGCCGCCTACATCGCCCGCCTTACCCGCGGCGGCATGCTCGAGGTGCTCAACCAAGACTACATCCGCACCGCTCGAGCCAAAGGCGCCAGCGAGGCCCGCGTCGTTTTCAAACACGCGCTACGCGGCGGGTTGTTGCCGGTCGTTTCTTTTCTCGGACCCGGCATCGCCGGCATTCTCACAGGCTCGTTTGTCATTGAAACGATTTTTCAAATCCCCGGCCTCGGCCGCGAATTCGTCAACAGCGCCTTCAACCGCGATTACACCTTGGTTCTCGGCACCGTCATCCTCTACGCCTCGCTGATCGTCCTACTTAATCTCGTGGTCGACGTGGTTCAGATCTGGCTCAACCCGAAACTCAAATTCGAATGAGCCCCACCACGCTCCCCTCCGCCGTCGTCACCCCCGAACAAATCGAAACGGGTAACTCGCTCTGGCACGACGCTTGGTCGCGTCTACGCAAAAACCGCCTCGCCGTCTGCGGCGGCGCCACGCTGCTTGTGTTGGCGTTGCTCTGCGCGTTCGGCCCGTTTTTCACCCAGTCTTACCAAGATCAAAATCTCGACCTCGGCGCTTCAGGCCCCAGCGCCGCGCATTGGCTGGGCACCGATACGCTGGGCCGCGACCTATTTTCGCGTATTTTATTTGGCGGACGCATTTCGATGATGGTCGGTCTGGTCGCGACGTTTGTCGCTTTGGCCATCGGCGTAACCTACGGCGCCGTTGCCGGCTTCTTCGGCGGAAAAATCGACGCCGTGATGATGCGGATCGTCGACATCATGTACGCCCTGCCCTTCACGATATTTGTGATCCTGTTGATGGTGTTTTTCGGGAGAAACATTTTTCTGCTCTTCTTCGCCATCGGCGCGGTCGAGTGGCTCACGATGGCACGCATCGTCCGCGGCCAGATCATCTCGATTAAAAAGATGGAATACATCGAGGCCGCCCGCGCGCTGGGCCTTGGCAAACGTCGCATCATCTTCCGCCACATGATTCCCAATATTTTAGGGCCGATCATCGTGTACACGACACTCACGATTCCCGCCGTGATGCTACTGGAAGCGTTTCTTAGTTTTCTCGGTTTGGGCGTACAACCGCCGATGAGCTCGTGGGGCGTACTCATCAAAGACGGCGCCGAGAAGATGGAAGAATTCTGGTGGCTACTAGTATTCCCGGGGGGCGTGTTTTCACTCACGCTTTTCTCTCTAAATTTCCTCGGCGACGGCCTCCGGGACGCCCTCGACGTGCGTTCTTCCAAAGACTGAAGCAAGCGACTTCCCTTATTTATCCAGCCCCATGATCGGACGCTTCCTGCCTTATTTAAGATACCTTAAGGGTCGGCGCTTAGCACTCTCGCTAGCACTCGTCTGTGGCGCCATCAGCGGACTGGTTTACGGCTATGGTTTACCGAAGGTGATAAACGAAGTGTTTCCGAAAATATTTACGGATGACACGGGGCAACCCAGCCCTACGAATCTAATCAAATCTCCGACTCCTTCTGCCGCCAACGCCACGAACGCACTTCCGGTATCAGCGGAAGAACAAGTCGCGTCCAAACACCGCATCCGGGCCGGTCGCACACTCTCAGCCTATGAAATCATCGGCTATGCACTATTGATCCCGCTGATTTTTCTCATCCGGGCCACGAGTGGCTTTCTTAATAATTACCTCATGAGTTATTGCGGGATCGGCGTACTTGAAGCCTTGCGCGTCGAGCTTTACCGCAAGCTCCAACACCTCCCCCTGAGCTATTTTGGGCGTAATCGCAGCGGTGATCTGCTCTCACGTCTTACTTCCGACACCCAGGTCGTCCAACAAACCATCACCAGCAGTGCCAGTGATCTAGTTATACAGCCCATCACTCTTCTCGGCGCAGTCTACTTCCTGGCCATCACCGCATTGAAAAACGACGGCGTCGGTCTCTTCCTCGCCTCGCTCGCGGTCGTACCCCTCAGCGTTTTCCCCGTACGTTTCATTGGCAAAAAACTCCTGCGCCGCGCCGAGGAAAATCAACGCCTGTTGGGCGACATCTCTGATCTCGCCAGTCAAAATTTCTCCGCGGCGCGTGAAGTACGAGCCTTCGGGCTCGAAGAAAAAGAAATCAGCATCTTTCAAACCACCACCCGCCACCTGTTTCGCATCCAACTCAAAGTCGTAAAATACTCTCAGGTGCTTTCTCCCTCCATCGAGGTCATCGCATCGCTCGGCATCGCGTTCTCACTTTATTATGCCTACTACGCCGGCTTAACGCTCGCCGTTTTCGTGTCTATCCTCGGGGCCCTTTTCGTGTGCTACGAACCGATGAAAAAACTCGGAGGCATCCACGGCCAACTTACCAAAGGCGCCGCTTCACTCAACCGCATCGAGGAAATCCTGCACGCCAGTGTTACCATCGCCGACCCCAGAGACCCGATCAAAGTCAGCCACCTTCGGGGTGAACTCACCTTCAATCAGGTCAACTTTGCCTATAATACGGGTGCGCCCGTCCTTCGCGACGTCTCAGTAACCATTCCTGCCGGCACCATCTGCGCGCTGGTGGGACCCAGCGGCGCCGGCAAGTCCACCTTCGCCAACCTCGTTCCACGTTTTTACGATGCGACCAGCGGCATCGTTACCATTGATGGGCTCGACACCCGCGCGCTGAAACTCTCCGACCTTCGCCGTCACATCGCCGTCGTTGCCCAAGAACCCGTACTTTTTAACGACACGATCCTTAATAACCTCTTAATCGGTCGGGCCGACGCCACCCGCGCGGAAGTCGAGCAATCGGCCCGTGACGCCTTCGCGCATGATTTCATCACCGAACTGCCCCAAGGCTACGACACCATTGTGGGAGAACGCGGCGCCCTCGTCTCCGGTGGACAGCGCCAACGCCTCGCCCTCGCGCGCGCTTTCCTGCGCAACGCCCCGATCCTCATCCTCGATGAAGCCACCAGCGCACTCGACAGCGAGAGCGAAGCCGCCATCCAGCTCGCCCTCAAAAAATTAGTCGTCGGTAAAACTGTGCTCATCATCGCCCACCGCTTTTCTACCATTCGCGACGCGACGAAAATCCTCGTGTTCGACCAGGGTGAGATCGTCGCCGCCGGCACCCACGCCGAACTTCACGCGAACCAGCCGCTTTACCGTTCACTCTACGACCGGCAACAAGGCGCGTAAATCCAACCCGTCGTTCCGATTCAAATCGGTTCAGTTTGTTTTCAAGCAATCGCTCAAACCCTTCACCGTCTTCATCTCTGCCGTGTCACTTTCTGCACAAAAAATTAGCCCCACACCAACGTCCACGCCGCAGCGCCTATCTGGAAAGGTGATCTGGCTCTACGGTCTATCCGGCGCCGGCAAAAGCACTCTAGGCGAGGCGCTGGAACGACAGCTGCGCGCGGAAAACTACGTGACCCAAATCTTGGATGGGGACGTCCTCCGACGCGGACTCAACCGCGATCTCGGCTTCTCGGAAAAAGACCGTATCGAAAACATCCGCCGCGCCGCCGAACTCGCCAAACTTTTCTCCCACGCCGGCGTCGTCACGATCTGTTCCTTTATCACGCCGTTGCGCGCGCATCGCGCTTTGGCCCGCGAGATCATCTCCGCGCCAGACCTGATCGAAGTTTACATCGAAGCCTCGTACGCCACGTGCGCACAGCGCGATCCGAAAGGCCTCTATGCCCGCGCCGCCGCTGGCCAACTCACGTCGTTCACGGGTCGTGATTCCGCCTTCGAGCCTCCGATCGCCGGCGAAGCGTCGCTCGTGTTGAGCACCGAAAGTGCCACGCCCGCAGCCTCGCTGGCGACCTTGCATGCCTTAGTTTCGCGCGCGCTCACCTCTCGCTAAACCCGTCGCACGTTCAACGACGCACGCGCACGATGTAGTGCAGGTGAAGCACGTTTTTTAAATAGCCCAAAGTCAGGGTATTTAAAATCTGCACGTTCCAGTCGGCATCGACTTTTTTTTTAAACACGCACTCGATCCGCAGGCCGTTGCTCGCGAATAATTCTTCGATCGTTTCCAACGTGAAAAACCGCAGGTGGTTCCGATCCAGTAAACCTTCCTGCGCGTAGCGCAATTGTCCGCGCATCATTTTGCGGATTTTACAGTGAAAGCTCACATTGGGAATACTGGCCATGAGGCAACCGTCGGGCTTGAATAGCGTTTTTAGTTTCGCCACCCCCGCTCAGGGATCCGCCGTGTGCTCCAACCCATCCGCGCCGGTGCGCGTAATAATCGGCGTGTTTGCCGCTTTCGGAAGCCGGCAACCAAGCCGAAGGGTGAAATTGCATTGCGAGGAAGGGGCATCCGTCGCTAAGGTAATCATGTCGTATTCATACACCAAGCATGCCGGCAAGCCCGCACATCCTCGTTATCCGCCGGCGTTACCTCGGTGATATCGCCCTGCTAGGTTCCTTCCTGCGCAATCTGCGCCTGCATTGGCCCGAGGCCCGCATCGGCGTCCTCACCGAGCCCGCGTACAGCGCACTCCTCGCGCTCAATCCCGACATCACCGGCGCCATCGCGCTACCCACGAAACTCCGAGCTTGGCCAAAATTCATCCGGACCCTGCGTCGCGCCCGTTTCACTCACGTCTTTGATCTGGATAACACCGATAAAACCGCGCTCATCACACGACTAACGGGTGCTCCAGAGCGCCACGCGATTCACCTCGAGAAACTGCGTCGCCATTTTCCGAGTTTTTACACCCACACGACATTTATCAGCTCGGAAAAATACAGCACGAGCCACATCACCGAGACCTACCTCGCGATGCTCGCCACCGCTGGCGTCCCCGTCGTCACGCGCGAGGCCCGTCTCGTCCCGCGCCCCAGCGATATTGCCGCCATCACCGCGCTCGTCGGGCCACCGCAAACGCACTCGCGCAAAATCCTCCTGCACCCCGGCAGCCGCAGCCCTTATCGCGTCTGGCCGGCAGAAAATTTCGCCGCGCTCTGCGATCGCATCCAAGACGAACTTAACGCCCAGATTTTTCTCGTTGGCGGTCCGGCCGAACGTCCGCTCCTCGACGCCATCCGCACCGCGGCCAAGTCGCACCTTGTCGTCATCGACCGCGCCTTACCCATTGGCCAATTCGCTGCGCTCGCCGCCCAATTTGACCTCATGATTTGTCACGACAGCGGCCCGATGCACGTCGCCACCGCCGTGGGCACGAGCGTCGTCGCCCTTGTCGGCGCACAAAACATCACCATCTGGGGCCCCGTCGGCCCGCACCACCAGATTCTTCAAGCCAGCCAACCCTGCGCTGCCGCCTGCGTCGCACCCGCGGATTGTTCGCGCGGCGATTCCTACAAAAACCTCTGCGTGCGCCGCATCAGCGTCACCGAAACGTTTGCCGCCGTAAGCACAGCGCTCGCCACCGCCCGATGAGCGCCGTCACTCCGCTCATCACCTTCGGCATTCCGGCGTACAACCGTCCCGCGCTCCTCGCGGAAACTCTCGCCAGCATCGCCGCCCAAACCACGGCCATTCCCTACGAAGTGATCGTGTGCGACGACGGCACCGAAAACGCGGCCACCGTCGCGCGTTTTCCAGCGACCCATTTTTTCTATCACCGCAACACGCCGTCGCTCGGCCCCGTCCGCAATTGGAACGAGGTCATCCGCCGAGCGCGCGGCACGTGGGTCATGGTGCTGCACGAGGACGACACGCTCTATCCGTGGTACCTCGCCTCGGTCATCCCGCACCTTCGCGCAGATCTCGCCGCGATCTGCACCCGGACCGTCTCCGGCGCCACGCCGCCCGCACTCGTCGCCCCCGCCGCACCTGCGCAAGCTAGCGCCCTAGCTTATCCGCCCCGCTTTTTTCTAAAAAGCGCGATGACCCCCTTTCCCGGCGTCCTAATCCGCCGCGAACTCGCTCAAAGGCTCGGCGGATTTTCGGCAAACGCCGGACCGCTCGCCGACTACGAATTTTGGTACCGGCTCGCCTGCGCCGGTCGCATCGAAGTCGTGCGCACGGTCGCCGCATTTTATCGCGTCGCCGACGGCCAGTGGACCGAACGCGCTTGGCCCACAATGATTCGTCAAACGCATCTGCTGCGCCTCCGCATCGCCCGCGAACAATTCCCCACCACGCCGCGCCTCGGCCGCTGGCTCGCACGTTTTTTCACTTACCGCAACGCCCTGAGCTACGCAGCGCGTTTTCCCCAAAAGCCCGCTTCGCTCGCGCGCGCCCTCCAGCTCGGCGCCATCCCGTTTGCGCGCTTGCCGAGCGGCTGGGTTTGGGGCGCGCTCAAACGCATCGCCTGATCGCTATGCGCCTCACCGTCGCTCTCTGCACTTACAACCGCGCCGATTTCCTTCGGCAAACGCTCGCCGGCTTGGCGCGGCAAAATTTCCCGCGCGATCAATTCGAGGTGCTCGTCATCGACAACAACTCCCGCGACCACACCGCTGCCGTCGTCGCCGAGTTTGCCAACACCGTCCCCGCGCCGCGCCACGTGCTCGAAACGCAGCAGGGCCTCGACTACGCGCGCAACCGCGCCATCAGCGAAGCGCGCGGCGACATTATTATTTTTGGCGACGACGACATTCTGGTCGCTCCGGATTGGCTCGCGCAGATGCTCGCGCCCTTCGCGACGGCCAACGCGGAGTCCATCGGCGCGGTCGGCGGAGAAGTCATTCCCGTTTTCCCCGATGGTCTTCCCCCGTGGGTCGCCGAGTGGCACGCGCCCCTCGCCTTCCGGCCCGACGCCGGTCCGCTGCCCGCCCGCCACAGCCCCATGGGCGCCAACCTCGCCATCCCGCGTGCCTTGTTTGAGCGCGTCGGCAGGTTTCACACCGCCCTGGATCGCGCTGCAGGGAATTATTTTTCGGGCGGGGACAGCGAAATGGTCCGTCGCATTCGCGCCGCTGGCCTTGAAATCTGGTTCGCCCCCGGCGCCGCCGTGCGGCACCAAATGCCCGCGAGCCGCACCACGTTTCGCTACGCCGCTCGTCACGCTTTCGACTCCGCGCGTTCGCGCACCATCGACCGGGCCGGCCAACCCGGCGCCAAGGCCTACCTCGCGTCACGCTGGCTCGCCAATAGCCTAAAACTCCTCGGTTACGCCATCATGGCGCTCTTGGCCGCGCTCATCCTGCGCACCGGCGACGCCAAAAAAGCGCTCGTCCGCGCTTGGCGCTCCTGCGGCTACCTTTATCAAATCCCGCGCTCGCTCGTTGGGAAAATTTAAGTCTCACTCGCCCCGTGGCTGATCCGCTTCAACTTTCCGTCGTCATCGTGGCCAAAAACGAGGCCATGAATCTGCCGCGCTGCCTCGAGAGCGTGCGCGGCTGGACGGCCGAGATCGTCGTCGTGCTCAACGCTACCACTGACGCCTCCGAGACCCTCGCGCTCGCCGCCGGCGCCCGCGTGCATCACCTACCGTGGCAAGGTTTCCGCGACACCAAAAACGCCGCCCTCGCGCTCGCGACGCAGCCTTGGGCGCTTTGCCTCGACGCCGACGAAGAAGTTTCCCCGGCCCTCCGCGCCGCGATCACGGAGTTTTTTGCCCGCGCCGATTTAGACGCCTTCGCCGGCGCGCGCTTCCCGCGCAAGGTGTGGTTCATCGACCGCTGGATCACGCACGGCGATTGGTATCCCGATCTTAGTCTGCGCCTCATTCAACGCGCCCGCGCGCGCTGGGGCGGCGACGCCTTCGTCCACGAGAAAATGGCATGCACCGGCCCCGTCGCGACCTTACACGGCGATCTCCATCATTACTCGTTCCCTACGCTAGCGAGCCATGTCGCGAAAATAAATCCCTTCGCCGATCTGTTCCTTCAACAACATCAGGCCCGCGGCACGCGTTTCTCGGTGCTCGCCGCCGTCGTCCGACCGTTTTGGCGTTTCCTGCGCGCTTACATTTTCAAATTCGGGTTTCTCGACGGTTTCCCCGGTTTCTACATCGCGTGGGCCACGGCCTTTGGCGCGTTCGTGCGCTACAGCCGGCTCTACGAAGCCGAAAAGCAGACCCCGCCCACGACCCATGGCTAACGAGCCGCATACGTTCAGTAAACTGGCCGAGGAACTCGTCGGCGATTTCCGCGGCGTCGCGTTTGATGAACCACGCAAAACGCGCAAGCGCCCCACGCTCGCGCTCGCGGGCCTCGTCGAGTCGATTCTCAACCAGCACCAGATCGGCCGCGACTCGGCCGAACACACGATCCGTGCCCACTGGCCCGAACTCGTCGGCCCCGCCAACGCCAGTTATTCGCACGCCGTCCGCATCGAACGCGAAAAGCGCCTGGTCGTGCACGTCGCCCACTCAGTCGTGCGCAACGAGCTTTTCATGCACCGCGCCGAAATCGTGGAGCGCATTCAAAAGCTACCCGGTTGCGCCGTCATCAAGGAACTCAACCTCCGCGCCGGCTAAGACCGGCAATGTGACGTTTTGGCGCAAGTCGAAACCGCGGCCAAATTTGCGCTTGCGCGGTTGGCTGAGGTTTCAGAGTTTGGGACCTTGCGTTAGTGAGAGTCCATCGGTTGTGGACGCTCACCATGACCGGTCCGGCATTCCGTCGGATTAAAACGGTGGCGCCGGCCAACCCGAGTTTCCTCGGTGCGGGCGGGCGGCACGGGACCTGCAAAGGCCCCCTACAGTCGTGCAACTCAAACACTAAACCATGTCCACTACTACCGTCGTTAAGCCAGAAATCATCGCTAAATTCAAAACCCACGACACCGATACCGGTTCGTCCGAAGTTCAGATCGCGCTGCTCACCGCCCGGATCAATCACTTGACCGAGCATCTCCGCACCCACCGCAAGGATTTCCACTCCCGCCGTGGCCTGCTCCAGATGGCGAGCCGCCGTCGTAAGCTTCTCGATTATCTCAAGAAGCACGAATTGAACAAGTACACCGATATTCTCGCGAAGCTCAGTCTTCGCAAGTAACGCTTTAAATCGCACGGGCGACCCGATCCGCGGGTCGCCCGTTGTCTTTACCGACACTCGAATCAAGACAGGGACATTTCTGATTGTTGCTCCAAACGGGGCGCCAACCTGAAATCTCTCGAGTCTGACCGAGATGATTGCAAAGCCCGGCCGGCCTTCGCGCCGACCGCAGCCCAAAACCCGAGACACCGCCGCCGCGCCCCGTGCGCGCCGCCGGCATCTCTTGTCCGCTAACCGAAAAACAAAACCGTCAGTTAATCCGAAATCCGCGGCCCCTGCGCCGCATCCGTCCGAAAATCCGTTATGAATCAGAAACACAATGTCACCGTTCCCGGCCTCGGGATGACCTTCTCCACCGGCTCCATCGCCCAACTCGCTGGCGGCGCCGTCAACGTCAATGTCGGCGAGACCAACGTCTTCGTCACCGCCTGCGTCGCCCAGACCATGCGCCCCGGCCAAGATTTCTTCCCGCTCACCGTCGACTACCGCGACAAGTACGCCGCTGCTGGCCGCTTCCCCGGTGGTTATTTCAAACGCGAAGGCCGTCCCTCCGAGCGCGAGATCTTAATTTCCCGCCTGTGCGACCGTCCTTGCCGCCCCCTCTTCCCTGAGGGTTTTCTCAATGAAGTCCAAATCATCGGTCAGCTCATGTCCGCCGATTTGATCCACGACTCCGACATCGCGATGGTCAACGGCGCCTCCGCCGCCCTCGCCATCTCCGACATCCCCTGGAACGGGCCCATCGGCTGCGTCCGCGTCGCCATGATCGAGGATAAGTTCGTCGCCAACCCGACCATCGAACAGATGTTCTCCAGCTCGCTCGACTTGATCTACGTCGGCAACGCCAAGGACATGCTGATGATCGAAGGTTCCGCCGACCAGATTTCCGAAGAGAAATTCGTCGAAGCCCTCGCCTTCGGCCACGAAGCCATCCAGCCAATCATCGCGGCCATTAAGGAGCTCACCGCTCTCGCCGGTAAGACCAAGTCCGTCTTCAAGTTGGTCGGCGCCACCCCCGAGGCCCGCGCCATCATCGAGCGCGTCGTCCCCGCTGACCGCGTTTCGGCCGCCATCTTCGGGTTCGAGAAAAACGTCCGCTCCGCCAACGTCAAAGCCCTCAAGGAAGAAGCCAAAGCCGCTCTTCTTGCTGAGCTCGGCGAAGGCAAGTTCACCGACGTCGACTTGAGCGTCGTGTTCGAAGACCTCCAATACAAAGCCTACCGCGCCACCGTCCTCGCCAAAGGCGTCCGTTCCGACCACCGCGACGCGAAAGCCCTTCGCCCGCTGCAAGCCCAAGTCGGCGTCCTCCCCCGCGTGCACGGCTCGGCCATGTTCCAACGCGGCGACACCCAAAATATCGCCATCGTCACCCTCGGGCCGACGAAGGAAGCGCAGGATATGGACGGCCTCACCGGCGGCCCGACCTCCAAGTCGTTCATCCTCCACTACAACTTCCCGCCGTTCTCCGTCGGTGAGGCCGGTCGCTTCATCGGCCCCGGTCGCCGCGAAATCGGCCACGGCGCCCTCGCCGAACGCTCGCTCGTTCCAATTCTCCCGCCCGAAGACGCGTTCCCCTACAGCATCCGCGTCGTCTCCGAGATCATGGCCTCCAACGGCTCGACCTCGATGGCCTCGATCTGCGGCGGCTGCTTGGCGCTCATGGACGCCGGCGTGCCCATCATCGCTCCCGTCGCTGGTATCTCCTGCGGTCTTATGACCGAGATGGATTCCGCGGGCGCCATCACCAAGTGGACCACCATCACCGACATCCTCGGTGAAGAAGACCACTTCGGCGACATGGACTTCAAAGTCGCTGGCACCACCAAGGGCATCACCGGCTTCCAACTCGATCTCAAGATCAACGGCCTGCCCTTCGAAATCGCCAAGACCGCGATCTACCAAGCCCGCGATGCCCGCATCGAAATCCTCAAGACGATGCTCGCCTCCCTGCCCGCGCCCCGCGCCGGTCTCAGCCAATACGCCCCCCGCATCCAGACGATCCAGATCGATCCCGAAAAGATCGGTCTACTCATCGGGCCCGGAGGCAAGACGATCCGTCGCATCACCGAAACGACCGGCGCGCAGATCGACATCTCCGACGACGACTCCGGCAAGATCTTCATCTACTCCAACAACGGCGACGCGATGGCCCGTGCCATCAAGGAAATCGACAGCCTTTGCGGCGGCGGTTCCGGTCCCGGTGGTGGTGGCGGTGGTGAACCCATCGAGATGGGCAAAGTCTACACCGGCCGCGTCACCGGCGTGAAGGACTTCGGTTGCTTCGTCGAGTGCACTCCCGGCAAGGAAGGCCTCTGCCACATCAGCGAACTCTCCGAGCAGCGCGTGCGCCGCACCGAAGACGTCGTCAAGATGGGCGATTCCATCACCGTGAAGTGCATCGGCATCGACGAACGCTCCGGCAAAGTTCGTCTCAGCCGCAAGGCCGCCATGCGCGACCTCGAAGGCCAGCCCGCCGGCGCTCCCGCCCCCGCCGCTGAATAACGCGTAAGAGAAGCACACCTAAACCCCGCGCTTCTCTTCGATCCCTCCAGCCGCGACGCCCAAAAGCGTCGCGTCTTTTTTATGCCCAAAACAATGCACTAGCTCACTCCCAAAAAATGCATCTGAAACCGGATAAAACGATAACGCCTAGGGGTGAATTTCAAGGCCAGCGATTCAAGACAGTCTAAGCTAAAAAAGACCCGAAGTGATCTGGTGCTTATCAGCTTAACCGCTAAGACCAAAGGTGCCGCAGGTGTTGAAAAAGCCTTGTCAGATAAATAGCTTGTGTATTAAAAATAGTATGTTTTTATTACATAATAATTTGAATAAAAAAACACAAAGTATTTATAAATCAATTACTAACCGAATTTATGGTCGAGGCAGGGGTTGCGTGTTTACACCGAATTATTTCTTGGACCTTGGTAGCCGTCAAGCCGTCGGCATCACTCTGCATCGGTTAACCCGAGCTGGAACGATTCGAAACCTAAGTCGAGGGTTGTACTATTTTCCCAAATCTAGCGCCCTGCTCGGCGAACTCTACCCGACCATCGAAGCGGTCACCAAGGCAGTCACAGCACGTGATAACGTGAAGCTACAGCCTTTTGGCGCCTATGCAGCCAATTTACTGGGACTGTCTGAACAGGTGCCTGCCAAGGTGGTATTCTTGACGAATGGCTCTGCGCGCAAGGTCAAGCTAGGACAGTTGATCATAGAACTGCGGGCGGCGACTTCGCGGCAGATGGCAACCGCAGGGCGAACGAGCGGATTAGTTTTCGCGGCCCTGCGTCACATGGGCAAACAACACCTGACCGAGCAGTATATCACCCAACTTAGCCGAGTGTTATCATCGGCCGACCGTAGACGCCTAATAAAAGATCTGCATTACGCACCAGCTTGGATGCACACCGCGCTACGAAAAATCGCAGAGAAATAATTTCAAATTGAAAACTTTCGCAACCCTCGATGTCAGCGAACGACGCTCCGTTTTTGAACAATTTCAACTCAAGCAAGGCGTGAGTGCCGTTGTAGTGGAAAAAGATTTTTGGGTCGTATGGCTGCTCGCGCAGATTTTCAGCCAGCCTGAATTAGGGGATCACGCAGTGTTTAAGGGCGGCACATCGCTTTCCAAGGTCTTCGGCGTGATTGCTCGTTTCTCTGAAGATATTGATCTGGGAATCAGTCCAGAAAGACTGGGCTGGTCAGAAGATAAGCTGGATGCCGCGTCCAAGAATGCGTGGACCGAGCGTATTCGCCCTCGCCTAGAAAGCGACTGCGCAAGACATGTCGAACAGGACTGGCTGCCGCGCTTGGAAACCGGGGCGATCCGCATTTTAGGTTCAGCAGCACCAGGAAAATCGTGGTTACGTTATCAATTTGATGACGGTAGTCGCTCCCCGGAGATAATATTCGAATACCCTGGAGTTTTACCGCGTGGCGTCGATTATATCGCCCGCTCGGTGAAGGTTGAATTTGGATCACTTTCTGACCAGCGACCTGCAGGGCGCCATAAAATTCAAGCGATGGTTGCTCCCATCGTTTCTGGCGTTTTTTCCGATCTTCAAACAGAAGTGGTGGCACTGGAGATTGAGCGCACGTTTTGGGAAAAAGCCACGATTCTACACGCGGAATTTCATCGTCCATCTGACAAAATACAGCCGCCGCGTTACGCCCGACACTACGCGGACTTCGCTGCACTATGGCTTCATTCATCGGGCGCGGAGGCGAGTCGTCAGCTCGACTTGCTTGAACGTGTACGACAACACAAAAGCCGTTTCTTCGCATCAGGTTGGGCTAACTACGCTACAGCCGTGCCAGGTAGTCTACGTATCATGCCGCCCGAAAATCGCCTAGCCGCGTTGCGGGCAGATTATGAAGCAATGCGCCCTATGTTTATCAACCATCCGTTACCCTTCAATCAATTGATAGCCATACTACAAGAGGCCGAACAAACGTTGAACTTGGCCTAAGGAATCGATCCCTCCAGCCGCGACGCCCAAAGCGTCGCGGCTTTTTTTATGTCCTGAGAAATTTGGCTGCCGCAGTGCCGATTCTATCCACGGCGCGCTTTCCTTTTTCGTGGGTTTCGGCTCTTTCATGATTAACTCGAAAAATGAATTTACTCGTCACCAACGATGACGGCATCGCCAGCCCCTTCCTGCACGAACTCGTCGCGGCCCTGCGCGGAGCGGGCCACGCGCCCTACGTCGCTGCACCCAAGACCGAACAAAGTTGGGTCGGCGCCGCCAAATCCCGCAACCGCGCCATCCACGCAACCGAAGCCGATCGCGGCCTCGGTTGCCCCACCTGGATCATCGACGGCACCCCGAGCGATTGCGTGAACATCGCTCTCGATCACCTCATACCGCGGACCACCGCGATCGATGCAGTACTCAGCGGCATCAACATCGGCTTTAACGCCTCCCTAGGATTCATCATCGCCAGCGGCACCATCGCAGGTGCTTGGGAAGGCGCCCTCCACGGCTTGCCCGCCCTCGCCTTCTCTCAAGCCCTCACCGAAGAAGCGTATAACCAACTCAAAGCCTCCGACGACACCCCCGAAGCAGATTTGCTCGCCACCTTGCGCCACTCGGCCGCCCACGCCGCGCGCCTCACCGCGCCACTTATTGGGGCTACCGCCCCGCACAGCTTCGTCGTCCACAACATCAACTTCCCTCTCCCTTGCAGCCCCACTTCCATCGTGCACCGCACAATTCCTGCGCGGGTCGTGATCCCGCGCCTCTACTCGGCGGCCTGCCCCGAGGGTAACCACCGGCTTATCTTCCGCGCCGGCGAAGACCTCTCTGCCAATGACCCCCTCACCGACCGGGCTGCCCTAGCCGCCGGCCATATTAGCCATACCACCCTCGACTACACACGACTCGGACACTGAACGAGCCCCCGGTCCGGCGCCAGCGAAGAACGGTTTTGTGCGGTTTGACGGTCCGATGCCGAATCTTCTGCATTCTTCGAAAATAATACCAAAGTAGCATTCCGTCTTTCTCTCCTGAGGTCTTGAGCACAAAAAACTGATTCCGTTTTCTTTACCCTCATCGCTGCGGCACTCTCATCGTTTAACGCCGCCTGATTTTACCCACGTCTGAAACCCCTGTTAGTTTATTTGTAAACCATCCCGGGCCTAAAGAGCCCGGGCTTTGACGAATGAAACCAAAAGCAAAATCTAGCACCGCAGGCGCAACGCAAGTTGCGACGGCGACAGATCGCGCCCAGGGATCACCGGCGAAGCCCACGTTTACCAGACTGAGTGCCGGCGTAAGCCGGCATACCGTTGCCAGTAAGTTCAAAAACACTAACCTTGGGATGCTTCATCAGTCCCAAGCTCTTAAAGCCTCCGCAGCAGACAAGGCGCGGGA
>CAMDRP010000016.1 GCA_945906965.1 Opitutus sp. GAS368
GATCATCTCCGGCAGGCGTTGGATGCCGATCCATTGGCGCTTGGCCTGTTTGTCCGGTGCGGCCGGGAAACCGAGCACGGTTTCTTTGTCGCCGATATCGCGCATCACGCCGGATTTGGCCCCGACGGTCACTTGGCGGCCGATTTTAAGGTGTCCGGCCACGCCGGATTGAGAGGCGATCACACAATAATCACCAAACTGGGTACTGCCTGCGAAGCCGCATTGGCCCATGATCAGGCAATGTTGGCCAAAGACGACGTTGTGCGCCACGTGCACGAGGTTGTCGATCTTGGTGCCTGAGCCGATCACCGTGGAACCCAGGGCTGCGCGGTCGATCGAGGTATTGGAACCGATTTCCACATCATCGCCGATCACGACGTTGCCGACGTGGAGGATTTTCACGTGCCGGCCTTGGTCGAAGACGTAGCCGTAGCCATCGGAGCCGATCACGGTGCCCGCATGGATCGCGGTGCGATGCCCGATCTGCGTGTGCGCATAAACGACCACGTGAGGAAACAGCCGCACGTCGTCGCCGAGCTGGCTATCGTGCGCCACGTGATTGCCGCCGAGGAGCGCCGTGCGAGCGCCGATCTTCACGCCCGCGCCGATCACGCAATGCGGCCCGATGTGAGCCGTCGGATCGATCTGCGCCGTGGGCGCCACGCTTGCGCTCGGGTGGATGCCCGCCGCAAATTCCTCGGGCGGGAAAAACAACGGCAATGCCCGCGCTGCCGCCACGCGGGCGTTGGCCACGCGGATCACGACCTTCGTCGCCGACGTAAACGGCCCCGAAACCAAAATCGCCGCCGCCGCACTCGCCTCCGCGGCGGCGAAATACGTGTCCTTTTCGGCAAACGTCAGGTCACCGGCCCGCGCACGATCGGCTGCCGCGAAGCTGGTGAGCCGCACCGTGCCGTCGCCGATGACCTCGCCCTTGAGTAGCGCTGCGATTTCAGCCGCCGTGTAAGACAGAGCCATGCGAGTGGTAATGCCGAGCGTGGCCGCGCTTCGGTTTACAGGCCGCGGAGGCCGACCATGCGCTGCGTGGGCACGTCCCAGACCTTAAGTTGCAGCGAGCGCCAGATGTCGGCGGGCCATAGCCGGACGATTTTGGGCGACTGCAATTCGGGAAGTGCCGCCATCACCTCGGGCAGGCGGTAAAACGGCACGCGCGAGTTGAGGTGGTGGATGTGATGGTAGCCGATGTTGGCCGTGAACCACGCTATAATCGGACTGGTGCGCATGTAGCTGGAAGATTCGAGCGCGGCCTTTTCGTAGGTCCAACCGTCTTTGTCGCTGAAGGAGACGTCGGGGAAATTATGCTGCACGTAGAAAAAATACGAGCCGACCGCATCCATGATGAAATGCGGGAGCAGTTGCGTGCAAATGACCGCCGTCCAGCCGCCCACCGCGTAAAGGCCGAAACTGATCGCCACGTGCACGATCACCGCGAGGAGACAATCGAGGTGTTCGCGCGGGTGGTTAAAAAACGGATATACGCACATCCCGTGGAGAAACATGAACACGTAGCCGAAGAGGATCGTGAGCGGGTGGCGGACGAAAAGGTAGTTAAAGCGTTTGCGCGGCGAACTCTGGCGGAATTGCTCGGTCGTCATGATCGGATACGAGCCGATGTGGGAGCCGCGGAGCTTGGAATTGTGATTGTGGTGATGGTTGTGCGAGCTGCGCCAGACGCTGCTCGGGCTGAGCATCAAAATCCCCATGATCCGCATGAGCCCCTCGGCGAGTTTCGAGTTCGGCAAGATGGCGTGATGCTGCTGGTCGTGATAGATCACGAAAAACCGCACGAGAAACAAACCCGCGAGCACGCTGCAACCGAATTTAACCGCGATAGGCAGAGGGGCCAACGTGGCCGCGATCGTGACGGCGAGCAACGCGAGCGTCGACAAGACGACCCACCAACTCGTCAACGTGTGGTCCTGCGCGAAGGGCTTAGTGGCGAGAATTAGCTCGGTGCCAGCCTTCACGTGCAGCGCCCGATCTGGAAGAGGATTAGGGGAGGTCGACATAGACTCAGATTTAACGTGCCAACTCGTTGCCTCGGCGCAAGGCCGCACTGTGAGGTTTTTTCGTAATAAAACGGTTGCGGCCGCCTGATCCCATGAGCGGCGCTACCAACGATCGGAGCGAAACGGCGCGGCGGGTAGGCCGGAGCCGTTAAAGAGATTTGCCACGGGCGAGTTGGTCCACGCGTAACGCACCGCGATGGGTTCCGGTACTTCAGGGGCGGAGACGAGTAAGGCGTCGCGCACGATGCGGGCTTTGGCGGGGTAAAACACACGGTCGGCGCCGGCGATTTCGAGGGATTGCGCGGGTTGATCGTGCGCGACGAGGCCATCGGTGGCGTGCGTGAATTTTACGCGGAGCGCAGCACCCTCGCGGGTGATGCCGGCGAAGGTCGGCCCCGTGTCGTTGCCGGTGATGCCATAAATGCGGTTGCGCGCGAGGAGGGCGAGGCGGCGCCCGACATCTTGTTTATTAGTTGGGTGGATGTCGTCGGGGTTGCCGATGTCGACGGTAACAGCCTGGCCGGTCTGCGGGAGCTCGAGGGTCTCGGTCTGGGCTTCGCGGAGCAGCGGCCACTGGTGCGGCGCGGGCTCGTAGGCGGCTTTGAAGTTGGCGAGTTGGACGAAATAAAATGGGAAATCGCCCTGTCCTAAATGTCCGCGCCACGCGGTAATCAGGGCTGAAAACAACGCCCGGTATTCGCCCGGGCGGTCGGTGTTGCTCTCGCCTTGGTACCAGAGCGCGCCCCGCAGCGCGTAGGGCAGGAGCGGGTTGATCATGCCGTTGAAAAGACCGGTGGGTGTCCACGTGTCGCCCGGTCCGCGCGGGGCCCGGGGGCGGGGGTTGGCTTTAAGAAAAGCGGCGTGCGCGGTGAGCGGCGCCGTCTTGGTCTTGGCTTTAGCGCTGGGTGCGGGCGCGGCTTTTGCGGCGGCTTCGGTGGCGAGCCACGCGGCGCGGTCGGCGTCGTATTGGACTTTTTTCGCGGGATAGTCGGCGATGTTTTTGGTCCATCGCTCGCCGACGCTGGCGAAGCTCGGCGCACTCGCGAGCGCGGCCGGACTGAGCCAAGCTTCCACCGGCGTGCCACCGACGGAGCTGTTGATGACGCCGATCGGTACGTTGAGTTTTTGAAACAGATCGCGCGCGAAAAAATAGCCGACCGCCGTGAATCTACCGACGGTTTCAGGTGTGGTGATTTCCCAGCCGGAAGTTTTTACGGAGTCTGCCGGAGTGGCGGCGACGGTTTGCGCGATACGGATGTGGCGGATGAGCGGGAAACGTGCGCCCGCGATCTCGGTCGCCGCGCGATCGACGCGGGCGTTGGCCTGCCACGTGCCCGCGCGTGCATCGACGGTGAATTCCATGTTGGACTGGCCGGAGCAGAGCCAGACTTCGCCGACGACCACGTCGGAAATCGTCACGACGTTTTTCCCGGTGATGACCAGATCGGCACCCGCGACTTGGGCCGGCAGCGCATCGAGCAGCACAATCCAACGGCCATCTTTCGCGGCCGTAGTGGCGTGGGTTTGCCCGGCAAACGTCACGGTGATTTTCTCGCCCGCATCAGCGCGGCCCCAGATTGGTACGGGCTTGTCGCGCTGCAACACGGCGTGATCTGTAAACAACGGCGCGAGTACGACCTCGGCGCGCCCAGCGGTCGCGACGAGCGCCAACAACGCGAATAGGAAACAGCGGGCGTGGGGCATAGGGAAGCGTGGGTTACGGAAACGAAAAAAGCGCGGCCTTACCAGCCGTTCGTGCGCGTCCACGTTGCGACGACATCCGGCCCGCCGTCGAGCACATGATAGCGGTCGTAAGCGGCGGCGGTGAGGCAGGAGTGGTTGGGTAAAATCCGCAGCCGCGTACCAATCGGGAAACGCGCAAATTCGATCGGGGCCACGCTGGCGATTTGGCCGTGTTCCTGGCTTACGCCCGAGACGGTGAACCCCGGCAGACGCACGCCGTCGAGCGTGGCGACGGCGCCGTAGCCCGTGCGTTGCGCGGGCGGCAGTTGGGACGTGTTGAGATCTTTGGAGAGCGCGAGCGCGCCCGCGTCGATGAGGAGTTGGTTGCGCTCGCGGCGGTGGCCGATGACGGCGGCGAGCACGCTGATCGCGATATCCGCCTCGGTGCACGAACCGATGGCGGCCTGAAACAAATCGCCAAACATATAGACGCCGCAGCGTAGTTCGGTGACGCCTCGCAAGTGCGCTGCATACATCGCCGTCGGGGTCGAACCCACGCTCACGACCGGGCACGGGAGCCCCGCGGCGCGCAGCCGCTCGGCCACGCCCACGGCCGCCGCGCGCTCGACTTCGGCGGTCGCCACATGGTCGGCGACACTGCGGCCGGCGTAGGAGTGGCCACCGTGGGTGCACACGCCGCGCAGCTCGGTGCCGGGACCGGCTTGAAGTATCTGGGCGAGCGCGAGCACGTCCGGGTCGTCGGGCGAGAGCCCGCTGCGATGATCGCCGCAATCAATCTCGATCAACACGGGAAAACGCACCCCGAGTTCCGCGCCCGCCGCCGCAAGGGCCGCACCCATCGTGACATTATCACAAGCCAACGTGAGCTGCGCGCCCGCGCGCACCAGCGCCGCCGCGCGCGCATATTTCCCCGGCTCGATCGTGACCGCGTAAAACAGATCGCGATGCCCGCGCGCGTAAAAATATTCCGCCTCGTGCAACGTCGATACGGTGAGACCGGCGAGCGGCCCGCGATCTTTGGCGAGCGCGGCGATTTCACCGCATTTGGCGGTTTTTAAATGCGGCCGCAGCAAGACCCCGAGCGCGCGCGCGCGCGCCGCGAGCCGGTCAAGATTGGCGCTGAGAATGCGACGTTCGAGCAACAGGGCGGGCGTCGAAAGCGTGGAGAGGGAAGGCGACACCCGCGCACTCAGCCCTCGCCTGACCCTTGGCGCAACGGGAAAGCGGCTTGCGCCGCTCCGTGAATCAGCGGACATAAAGCACATGACCTCACGCGTGTATTTACCCCTGTTGGCGGGTTGGTTGGCCGCTGTTTCGGTTTCGGCTGCGCCCGCGCCCGCGCCCGCGATTACCGATGAAAGCAAAGTCCCGCCTTATACGTTGCCCGATCCGCTCGTAACGGCCGCCGGTTCGCCGGTGCGTGATGCGGCGGAGTGGCGGGCGCAGCGGCGACCTGAGTTGCTCGAACTGTTTGCCCGTGAAGTTTACGGCCGCACGCCCTCGGGCCGGCCCGCCGCGTTGCGCGCCGAGGTTACCTCGATCGACCGTCACGCCCTTGACGGCAAGGCCACGCGCAAGGAAGTCACGCTGTGGTTCACCGGAAAAATCGACGGCCCGCGGATGCACCTGCTCATTTATCAACCCAATGGCCTAAAATCTCCGCCACCGGTTTTTCTCGGGCTCAATTTTTTCGGTAATCACACCGTTCACGCCGATCCCGCGATCACGCTCGCGCAGCCGCACGTCGTCAACGATGCGGCCCGTTATCGTCCGGCCGATCCGCAGCCGCAGAAGAAACCGCCGCAACGCGGGGCGCAGGCCGATAAATGGCAGGTCGAGGCCGTGATCGCGCGCGGTTACGCCACCGCCACGGTGTGGTGTAACGATCTCGCGCCCGATCGTGCGGATGGTCTGGGGGCGGCGGGCAGCGTGTCGGAAATGTTGGGCACGGGAGGCGCCGAGCCGCGCGCGGGCGATGCCTGGGGTGCGATGGGCGTGTGGGCCTGGGGCCTTAGTCGCGCGCTCGATTACCTCGAGACCGATCCGGAGCTCGATGCGCCGCGCGTCGCGGTGCACGGATTTTCACGCCTCGGCAAAGCCGCGATTTGGGCGGCCGCGCAAGACGAGCGTTTCGCGATGCTCATCTCCAACGAGAGCGGCTGCGGCGGCGCGGCGTTGAGCAAACGCATCTACGGCGAAACTGTCGGCATCATTAACAGCAAGTTTCCGCACTGGTTTGCGAAAAATTTCCGACGTTACGACGACAACGAAGCCGCGCTGCCCGTGGATCAACACGAGCTGCTCGCGCTCATCGCGCCGCGGCCGCTCTACGTGGCGAGCGCAGAGGGCGACCAATGGGCCGACCCGCGCGGGGAATTTCTCAGCGCGCAAGCCGCGGCGCCGGTTTATGCGTTGTTCGGCAAAAAAGGGCTCGGCGTGACCGCGATGCCGCCGCTCGACACGCCTGTGGGCGACACGATCCGCTACCACAACCGCACGGGCAAACACGACATGACCGCCTACGATTGGGCGCAGTACTTAGACTTTGCGGACCGGCAGTGGCTGCGGTGAGGGGTGGTCACTCTTGGCCGAGGATGCGCGCCATCTCGGTTTCGAAAAGTTCGTAAACGAGGGAGCGTTCGTGGAGGTAAACGCAATCGACGATCCGGCCGGGCAGGTAGCGAAAGATCACGCGGTATGGGCCGACTCTAAGGCGGTAGTAACCAGCGAGGTTGTCGCTCAGCGCGTTTGTATCGCCTGCCTCCTCGAACAACCGGAGTATGGCGCGCTTGAGATCGCGCCGGGATTGCAAACCGAGCGTCGCCTGGAATGCGCGTACCTGCTCCTTGATTTGAACCGTGTAGCTCAATCGAGCAGCGCCGAGGCGGGATAAGTCTTGGCTTTGCCACTCTCGGCGTCGCGGATCGCTTTCATCGCGGCGGGATCGGCGAGGATTTCCATTGTCTCCGCAATGGCGGATAGGCGCTCAGCGCTGATGATGTGGACCACGGGTTTATGATGGCGCGTGATGGTGGCGAGGCTGCCGCGTTCGGCTTGGCGGATGACGGCCGACAGATTTTTTTGCGCCTCTTTAATCGTGTAGGCCGATTTCATGCAAAAAGGCATACATAGGGGCAGGTAGTGGTCAAACTGGCGGTGGGCTCCTGCTGGTGGGTGTGATTAAAATCGTGCAGCCAGATCGTGATGGCGAGAAGCCGGGCAAATCTGCGCAGCTTTAATCACATTCCCTATCGGTCTGAATCCGGCGTCGCTGCGCCCGCAGCCGGCGGAGAGCCGTGAAGGAAGGCGTGGAGTTCGGCGGCCATCTTGCCGCCGAAGCCGGCAACAGCGGAGATTTCTGCGGCGGTGGCGGCGCGAAGTTTTTCGATGTCGCCGAAGTGTTCGAGCAACGTCGTGCGGCGGACGGCGCCAAGGCCGGGAAAATCGTCGAGTACGCTCTCGCGGATTTTGCGCGAGCGCAGATCGGCGTTGTAGGTGTTGGCGAAGCGGTGGGCCTCGTCGCGCAGGCGCTGGAGGAGATTCAGCGCGGGGGAATTGAGCGAGAGGTTGAGCGGCGGGCGCTCGTCGGGGAAAATGATCGTCTCGTGTTTCTTCGCTAGGCCGATGAGGGGCGGCGGCGTGAGATCGAGGGCGACAAAGGCTTTGAGCGCGGCCCCGATTTGTCCACGGCCACCGTCGATCACGACGAGGTCGGGCATCGGTTTTTGTTCATCGCGCAGGCGACGGTAGCGGCGGCCGACGACTTCTTCCATGGCGCGGAAATCGTCGTTGCCCATGAAGCTTTTGATTTGGAAGCGGCGGTAGTTGTCTTTGTCGGGCCGGCCGTCGACGAAGCGCACCATCGAAGCGACGACGAAAGTGCCGGAGATGTGGGAAATATCGAAGCACTCCAGCGTGCGCGGCGGCGGGTTGAGCGCGAGCGCCTCGCCGAGGAGGCGCACCGCTTGGGCGCTGGCATCGGGCAGCGCGAGCGTGGGATCGGTGCGCTCGAAGTTGCGGGTCTTGGCCAAGGTTTTTTCGAGGGCGAAAACGATGTCGCGCAGCTCGGCGGCTTTCTCGAATTGTTGTTTCTCGGCGGCCGCGAGCATTTCGGTGCGCAGGGATTCGAGCCATTCGCGCGATTTGCCTTCGAGAAACGCGCACGCCTCGTCCACGCGTTGACGGTAGGCGTCGGGCGTGACGGTGTTTTCGAAACCGTAGAGTTCTTGGCGGACGTCGTCGTATAGTTGCCAAGTGCCGTCGGGGAGTTTTTTCGGCGTGGCGTCGCCGAGAAGTACACCGAATTGACGGCGCATCTGGGCGAGGGTTTTGCGAAGAAGCCCGCTGTGGGCGAAGGGGCCGAAGTAGCGCGAACGGTCTTCTTTTTTGAAACGCGTGAGGCGGACGCGCGGGAGTTCTTCGGCCACATCGACGCGGACAAGGAGGAAGCGTTTGTCGTCGGTGAAGTCGGTGTTGTATTTCGGTTTCCACTGCTTGATCAGCTTGCCTTCAAGCAGCAGCGCCTCGGGCTCGGATTTCACCTCGTGCACGTCGAAGTCGGCGATCATTTCGATGAGGGCGCGGATTTTCGGGTGCCACGTCATCGCGCGCGACGGCGTGAAATACGTCGAGACGCGCTTTTTGAGATTCTTGGCCTTGCCCACGTAAATGATGCGCCCGAGACGGTCCTTCATGAGGTACACGCCCGGCTGGTCGGAGAGGCGTCGGACCTTCTCCTTTAAATTTACGGTTTCGCCAGTTGGCATTTTGGCAGAATCCGCCTAAGATCGAATCTCGCAAGTATGGTTTCTTCCAGCAACACCCCCACAGCCCGCAAACCGGTCGCTCAACTTTATTACGAACTACTCACCCTCGGTGATGAATTGTTGCTCGGGCTAACGGCTAACGGCCATCTCACGTTCATCGGTGCGCAACTCGGTCGGCGCGGCGTCACTTTGCGGCGCAACATCACGATCACCGACGAAGCGGATGCGATTGTTGCGCAATTTCGCGAGAGCTGGGCGCGGGCCGATGTCGTGATCACGACGGGCGGACTCGGGCCGACGTGCGACGACCGTACGCGCGAATGTCTCGCTGAAGTCCTCGGGCAAAAGCTGGTCCACGATGCGAGCGTGGAGGCGAGCATCGCGGCACGTTTTGCGCGACTCGGGCGCACGATGACGCCTAATAATCTCAAGCAAGCGCTCGTGTTTGAGCGCGGTGAAGTGCTCGTGAACGCCAACGGCACCGCTCCCGGTCTTTGGGTTGAGCAGGACGGGAAAATTCTCGTGATGTTGCCCGGCCCGCCAAATGAGTTGCAGCCGATGTTTATCGAGCAGATCGTGCCGCGGCTCGCGGCTCGCGGCTTGCTCACAGAGAAGGAAGCTTACGTGCAACTGCGCACTTCGGGCGTAGGTGAGAGCGCGCTGGAGACGCGGTTGCAGCCGATTTTTGATCGTTTCGGCACGGCGCTGAGCATCGCGTTTTGCGCGCATTCGGGTCACGTGGATTGCCGGGTGAGTTCGCCCGGCGGCCAGTTGGACGACGTGCAGTTACAGGTCATCGCCGCGGAGTGCGCGAAACTGCTCGGCGAGGATTTTGTCTGCTATGGTCACGATTCCCTCGCGAAGGTGTGCGCGGATATGTTGCGCGCACAGGAGAAGATGCTCGCGTGTGCCGAAACGGCGAGCGGCGGTTTGCTGGCAAATTCGTTTACGGATATTTCCGGCGCCTCGAAATTTTTCGCCGGCGGCACGGTGTGCTACTCTAACGAATCCAAAATGCAGCTCCTCGACGTGCCGGAGTCTTTGCTCGCGCAACATGGCGCGGTAAGCGCGGAGAACGCCGTCGCGATGGCGACGGGCGCGGCGGAAAAACTCGGGGCGGATTACGCGGTCGCGATCACGGGTTTCGCCGGTCCCTGCGGCGGCACGCAGGAAAACCCCGTCGGAACCTTCTATCTCTCGCTACACGCCCCGCATGGCGTGTGGTCGAAAAAACTCAGTTATCCCGGCCCGCGTACGACGGTTAAAGTCCGCGCGGTGAATGCCGCGCTCGATTGGTTGCGCCGCGAATTGTTGCGCGCGGGGAGTGGCGCCAGCGCCATCTCGCCGCGCGGCGAAGCGATGCAATAAGCGGCTTCAGGCAAGATTCCCACCGACCGAACGGTTTCAGCCCAGCAGGTTTTTCAACGCCGCGAGGTATTTTTCCTGCGTGCGGGTAATGACCTCGGCGGGTAACTGCGGCGCGGGCGGTTGCTGGTTCCAATGGAGTGCGAGTAGGTGGTCGCGGACGAATTGCTTGTCGTAACTCGGAGGCGAGCCACCGACTGCGTAACTTTCGGCGGGCCAGTAACGTGAGGAATCAGGCGTGAGCACCTCGTCGATCAGCACGAGATTACCGGCGGCGTCGGTGCCGAATTCAAATTTTGTGTCGGCGAGAATCATGCCGGCAGCGCGAGCGCGGTCGTGGCCAAATTGGTAAAGCGCGAGGCTGGTGGCTTTGACTTTTTCGTAAAGCGCGGCGCCGATGCGGGCGGCGGCTTGGGCGTCGTTGATCGGCGCGTCGTGTTCGCCTTTCGGGGCTTTGGTGGTGGGCGTGAAAATCGGCGTCGGCAGGCGTTCGGCTTGGCGCAAGCCGGCGGGGAGACGGATGCCGCAGACTTCGCCGTTTTTTTGGTAGCTGCTCCAGCCGCTGCCGATGAGGTAGCCGCGGGTGACGCACTCGATGGTGAGCGGCGTGAGTTTGCGTACGATCATGCTGCGCAACTGCAGATCGCGGTCGTGTAAGCCGCGTCGCGTAAACTCACCGGCTTGATCGGGCAAGAGGTGGTTGGAGATGAGTTTCTGCGTCTGCGTGAACCACCAGTTGCTCATCTGGGTGAGCACGATGCCCTTGCCCGGAATGCCGTCAGGCAGAATCACGTCGAAGGCGGAGAGTCGGTCGCTCGCGACGAGCAGGAGCGCGTCGCCGAGGTCGAAGATTTCGCGGACCTTGCCCGAGGCGAGCAACGGAAACGGCACGCCGTCGAAACGGGTGACGGCCTTGGGCGGCAGGGCGGCGGCGATGGCGGAGAAGTGCATGAGTTTTCCGCCACCACAGAGGCGCGGTCTGCGCGGGAAAACAAGCTTCGCGTGCGCGCGCCTGCGGTTGCCCGCGGTGGGGCGGCGGCTGGGCGCGTAGTTCCGCAGTTGTGCCCGCGCACACGGTGCGCCAACCTTTCCGCGATGAAAACGTCGCGCGCGCCGATTTTGATTTTAGCGGGGATTGTCTTTGGGCTGAGTTTTCCGCTCCGCGCGGCGCCAATCTTGGCGGCGGCGAGCACGCCGGTCGTCGCGCCGTTGCCGCCGGTGGCTTCGCTCGCCGAATTGCAGTCGCGACTCGAAGCGCACGTGAGCGATCCGCGTTTTGCCGCTGCGGCGTGGGGCGTGAAAATCGTCTCCCTCGACTCGGGTCGCACGCTGTACGCGCAGGCGGCCGACCGGCACTTGAGCCCTGCCTCGAACGCCAAACTCTACGTTTCGGCGCTCGCGCTTGACACGCTCGGCGGCGATTACCGCGTACGTACGCCGGTCTTCGCCTCGGCGCCGGTTGATGCGGCGGGCGCGATTCAAGGTAACCTCATCGTGAGCGGGCGCGGCGACCCGAGCTGCGACCCGCGGCGTTTGCAGCAGGATTTTTTGACGGCGTTTGATCCCTACGTCGCGTTACTAAAAAACGCCGGCGTGCGTCGTATCGCGGGCGACGTAATCGCGGATGCCACGTATTTTCGCGCCACGCCGTTTGGCGCGAGTTGGACGGTCGATGACATCAACGATTATTACGGCGCGGAGATTTCCGCGGTTTCGGTGAACGACAACTACGTCGATGTGCGCGTTACGCCCGGAGCGATGGTGGGCGCACCGTGCTCGCTCGAGTGGTTGCAACCGCTCGCCGGACTTACTTTTGACAATCGCACCACGACGACGGCGGCCGGCGGGGTCCGCTCAATCAGCGTGTTGCGCGTGCCCGGCGAAACGACGGTGCAGATTTTCGGCGAACTCCCGCTCGGCGACAGACCCGAGCTGACTGAGGCGACCGTGCCGCGGCCCGCGGCGTGGTTTGCGGCGGGTTTGAAAGCCGCGCTCGCGCGGGCGGGCATCAGCGTCGGCGGCGCGGCGCGCGGCGTACGTTGGCCGGAAGTTTCGGCGTCGGCGGCGCTCGACGTGCGGCTCGGGGAAGTCGTTTCACCGCCGTTGCGCGAGTATCTCGCTGTGATGATGAAACAGTCGCAAAACCTGCAGGCCGATCTGATTTTCGCGCACCTTGGTGAGTTGCGTCGCACGGCCACGACGCCCGCAACGATGCGCGCAGAAGACCTCGCGTTGGCGGGCTTGCGGGAATTTTTGACGCGCCACGCGTTGCCGGTGAACGACGTGATTTTCGACGAAGGCTCGGGCCTCTCGCGCAATAACCTCACGACGGCGACGGCGACGTTGGCGTTGCTGGAATTTATGGCGAAGCACGGCGAGGCGAAGGCGTTTGCGGAATCGTTGCCGATCGCGGGGGTGGACGGGTCGCTGCGGCGCCGCATGAAAGGCACGCCCGCCGAAGGCAAAGTCCTCGCAAAGACCGGCACGTTGCGCTGGACGACGGCGCTCTCGGGTTACGTGACGTCGCTGGCCGGCGAGCGGCTGGCGTTTAGCCTAATGCTGAATCGCTTCCCGGCGGCACCCGGTCGCTCCGCAAGCCGCGAACTCGACGAAATAGCCGAGCTTCTTGCCCGCTACGCGGGGCCGCGGGATTGAACTCCGTTGGCAATCCACTTTTTTTATGAACGGTTACCCTGCGCTTCGATTGGTTTCTCTGGATGCGTTTCGCGGGGCGACGATTGCCGGGATGTTGCTTGCGAATAATCCGGGGTCTTGGGGTCACGTGTATCCGCCGTTACGGCATGCGGCGTGGCATGGGTGGACGTTCACCGATATGATCTTCCCCGGGTTTTTGTGGATCATGGGTGTCGCGATGACGTTATCGTGGGCGCGGCGAGTTGAAGCAGGGGAAGCGCCGGCGGCGTTGTTTCGGCACGTGGGGCGGCGGGCAGCGATTATTTTTGGACTCGGGTTGTTGCTCGGGGCGTTTCCCTTTGGCTTGTGGCCGTCGCATACGTTGGCGCTCGGGTCGCTGCGGATTCCGGGAGTGTTGCAGCGCATCGGGGTGTGCTATGCGGCGGCGGGGGCGATTTGTTTGTGGGCGAGTGGGCGCGGGCAGGTGGCGTGGGTCGTGGGGTTGCTGGTGGGGTCGGCGGCCTTGTTGAAATTTTTCCCGGTGCCGGGTTATGGCGCGGGGCACATCGACGAGGCGGTGGGGAATCTTGCGTGGTGGATCGATGCGCACGTGTTGGCGGGGCACACGTGGAGCGGGGCGCCGGCTCCGGGGTTTGATCCAGAGGGAATTTTTTCGACGTTGGCGGCGATCGCGACGGTCGTGCTTGGGGCGTGGGCGGGACGGATCCTGCGCGCGCCGGTGGCGGGTAATGTGCGCGCGGCGCGTTTATTAGGTGCGGGGGTGGCGCTGGCGGGCGCTGGACTGATTTGGGACCTTTGGCTGCCGATTAACAAAAATCTTTGGACCAGCTCTTTTGCGTTGTTCATGGCGGGCGCGTCGAGCGTGGGGCTGGCGGTCTTTTTTTGGGTGATCGACGTGCGCGGGTGGCGGCGTTGGGCGACGCCGTTGGTGGTGTTGGGCGTGAATGCGATCGTGATTTTCGTGGGCGCGGGGATGGTGGCGCGGATGCTCGGCTTGATCGCGTGGAGCGATGCAGCGGGCGCAAAAGTGACGCTGAAGGCGTGGATCTACGCGCGGGCGTTTACGCCGTACTTGAGTCCGCTCAACGCGTCGCTGGGGTTTGCGGTGGCGTTTGTCGCGGTGTTTCTCGGCGCGGCTTGGCTGATGTGGCGCAAGCGCTGGATCGTGAAGATCTAAGCGCGAGCGCGGCGATCAATTAGAAGGCGGCGGAACGCAGGAAATCTTCGGGCGCGTAGCGTTTGAACGCTTCGATGGCTTCGTATTCGGCGAGGCCGAGGGTGTTGTAGGCTTCGGCGAGACGGCGGCTGCGGTCTTCGGTGCGTTGCCAAAATTCGCGGCGGTCTTCGCCGAGGAAGAGGGCTTGGTCTTTTTGCGTCTCGTGGCGGAAAATCGCGCGGCGGCGGCGCAGGACTTCTTGCGGGCTGAGCGGAACGGCGAGGTCAATTTCGTCGACGGGCCAATCATTCCACGCGCCGCGGTAGAGCCAGAGTTCGGCCGCGGCGAGCCAGGGCGCGCGGGCGGTGGCGGCTTGTCCGAAGGCGTCGCGGAGGATGCGCAGGCAGAGGCGGTGCGTGCCGTGGGGGTCGTTGAGATCGCCGGCGGCGTAGATGAGGTGCGGTTGGAGTTGGGTGAGGAGCTCGCCGACCAAGCTGACGTCGGCGGGGCCGTAGGCGCGGCTGCGCGGGGCGGCGTGGTAAAACGGCAGGTTGAGGAAATGCAGTCGGGTTTCGGGCACGCCGCAGACGCGGGCGGCGGCGGTGGCTTCGTGGCGTCGAACGAGGGCTTTCCAACGGAGCAGTTCGGGTGTCTGGGGCAAGGCTGCGCCGTTGCTGAGGTGACCCGTGAGGCTGGTGAGGTGAGTGGTTTGGGCGGAGTCGGCGAGGCCGCTGTCGCGCACGAAGGCGAGGAGGCGCCATACCGCTTCGTCGGAGACGGCGCTGGCACCAGAAACGCCGTAGGCGATATGGACCTCGTGGCCTTGATCAACGAGGCGGCAGAGCGTGCCACCCATGGCGATGACGTCATCGTCGGGGTGCGGCGAGAGAATGAGAATGCGTTTAGGGAAAACGGAGGCACCGGTGCCGCGCAGCGGGCGGACGGGGGCGTCGCCGGGTTTGGATTTTTTGGGATCACGACCGCCGGGCCAGCCGGTGATGGTGTGCTGAAGTTCGTAGAAGCCGATCAGGTTGGTCTCGTAGGCGGAGCCGTGGAGGTGAATGAGATCTTGGAGGCCGGCTTCGTTGTAGTCGTCGTCGGTGAGTTTAAGGATGGGTTTACCGCGCAGTTGTGAGAGCCAGAGGATGGCGCGGCGGATCATGCGGTTGTCCCAAGCGAGGCCTTGTTCCTCGAGGGCGCCGATGAGCCACGGGGTGCGGTTGCGGGTGAGGGCGTCGGCCGCAGCGGTATCGAGGATAAAGAGGGCAGCGGGGTGTTCTTGGAGGAACGAGGCGGAGACCTGGGAGTTGACCTCGCTCTCGATGGCGGTGCGGACGATCTCGGCTTTGTGTTGGCCCCACGCCATCAGGACGACGCGGCGGGCGTCGAGGATGGAGCGTACGCCCATCGTGAGAGCGTGGCGCGGGGTGGCGTCGTTGCCGCCGAAGTCGCCGGCGGCGTCGCGGCGGGTGAGGGGATCGAGCGTGACGAGGCGGGTGAGGGAGTGGCGCGGGCTGCCGGGTTCGTTGAAGCCAATGTGACCGGTGCGGCCGATGCCGAGAAGTTGGAAATCGATGCCGCCGGCGGCGCGGATGGCGGCTTCGTAGGCGGCGCAGTGGTCGTCGACCTCGCCTTTGGCGACGGTGCCGGAAGGCAGGTGCGTGCGCTTCGGGTCGATGTCGATGTGGTCAAAAAGGTGGCGGCGCATGAACGCGCGGTAGCTCTGGGGATGCTCGGGTGCGAGCGGGTAGTATTCGTCGAGATTAAACGTGGTGACGTTGGCGAAGCTCAGACCTTCCTCGCGGTGGAGGCGGACGAGTTCGGCGTAGACGCTCACGGGCGTGGAGCCGGTGGCGAGGCCAAGGACGACGGGTTTCTTCTCGGCTTGGCGCTGGCGGATGAGGGCGGCGATTTCCGCGGCGACGGCGCGAGAGGCATCCAGGCTGCTCGGGTAGACGGCAATGGCAGTTTGTTCGTAGCGGCTGCGGGGGATGAGGTGCGACGAGAGCATGAGAAATAAGTTAGGCAGGATGAGACGCCGAGGGAGCTTTGATCTATAATAGAGCTCGCGGGCCTCGGAACAAATGGCAAAAATGACGATGTTTTTAACGATTATGCCAAAATCTACTGCCCCCGATCTGAAGCAATTGGTCGCGCGTCTGCCGCAGCCGCTGCATCAAATGCAGGGGCGCTCGGCGAAGGCGCTCATGTTGCCCGATAATATCGTGTGTTTTCAGCGGCGCACGGCGATTGACTTAAACAAGCCGCGGCGCGGGCGGGCGCTGCATCACCGGTTTGTGCTGATCTGCGCGTTGAAAACGGCCGTGACGGTGTGCGTGGACGAGCGCTCGATTCGGCTTAAAGCAGGTGAGGCGTTGCTCGTGTTTCCGTTTCAATTTCACCATTACGCGGAGGCGCAACAGGCGTCGCTTTCCTGGTTGTTTGTGACGTTTGAGTTGGAGGCGCCCGAGGCCTTGGCGGGGCTGCGTTTCCGGCCGTTGCGCCTCACGCCGCCGTTACTGGCGCTTGTGGCTGAGTTAGTAGCGACGTATGAAACGGAGCGCGCGGCGGATTTACCGGTTTTATTGCTGGCGGTTTTATTGGAGCGTTTGCGGCGTTTGAAGCCGCTGGCAGCGCCCGATGAAAACGCGTCAGCGTCACCGCAGTCCGGATTGAAGTTGCGCGTCAACCAACTCGCGCAGCGTAGCGGCGAGTCGCCTGGGATCGGTGAGATCGCGCGGTCGCTCGGAATCAGTCCAAGTCACTTGCGGGCGCGGTTTCGGGCTTCGTGCGGCGTGAGTATCGGCCGGCACTTGCGGCAGCTGCGGTTGGAGCGGGCGTGCGGGTTGTTGCGGTTGGGGCCGCAGCGGGTTTCGGAAATCGCGGAGCAATGCGGGTTCGCATCAATTTACAGTTTTAGCCGAGCGTTTCGGTTGGCCTATGGCGTGTCGCCGTTGGCGTATCGGCACCGGGGGCGGGCGGCGCCGGCGGGGCGGCAGGGTCGGTCGTGGGTGAAGAAACGGCGCTAGCTCGGTTTCTTTACGCACGCCGATGAGGGGATGGACAGAAATGATGTATTTTTTAACAAAAATGCTAGATGATCTAGGTGGCTCGCTCTAAATGGCGCGATCGGCGGGTGGGCGGCGAGATTTCGTCTTGGACGAAGGGAGATAAAGATTAATCTGATTTCACACCGTAAGCACCCGGATCCACCGCGGGAATTTCCACGCGGGCGGGTTGTTTTAATACTACCTACCGATGAATCATCAAACCGTCAGCACTGCTCGTTGTTCGTCCGCCCGCCTTTGGCGGGGCGTTGTCAGTTTATTTGTCATGTTGGGCCTTGCGGGCTCAGCCAGTTTTGCCGCCGATGTTACAGCCACGGGCAATATCACCGGTGCGGTCACCAGTGTGGGCACTAAGAACGCGCTGCAAGGTGCCACGGTGAGTATCCCCGCGCTGAAGCGCACGGAGTTCACCGACAACGCCGGCGTCTTCAATTTCCAAGGCATCCCCGCTGGGACGCAGGAGATTGTGGTCAACTACACGGGTTTCGCGGAAAGCCGGGAGCGCGTCGTGGTTTCTTCTGGCCAAACGGCGCGATTAGACGCGGTCCTGCGCTCTTCGGAAGTCGTCGCCATGGCGGCGTTCACGGTCGAGACGCAGCGTGAAGGTCAGGCACTGGCGCTCACTGAGCAGCGTAATGCCGCCAACGTCAAAAACGTCACCGCTTTCGACGAGTGGGGCGTACTCCCGACGCAAAACGTCGGCGAACTGGTGTCGCGTATGCCCGGCATCACGTTCACGACCGATGAGGATAATCTCATCAACAACGTGAGCATCGGCGGTCTGCCGGCTAGTTACACCCGCCTTAACATCGACGGTATGTCCTCGACCGGTGTCGGCGGCGATGGCCGCATGGCGACCCTGCACTCTTTTTCCGGTTCGATGTATGAATCCGTTGAAATCATCGCCGGCCAGACGCCCGACAAGCGGGCCGATTCCCTCGGTGGTCAGCTGAACCTCAGGACGCGTTCGCCGCTCGCGATGAAGGAAAAACGCCGTTTCAGCTACGGCGTGAGCGGTCGCTGGTTTCCCTCGTGGTCGGATCGCAATTACGCGGTCTCCGAGCGCCCGCTGCGTCCCGACTTCAGCGGCAGTTACACGGAAGTGTTCGATGCGTTTGGCGGCAGCCGCAACCTCGGCATCGCCATCACCGCTTCTTACCAAGAAGTGCTCAACCCGCACAATAAAGACGTTCTTCTCTACGAAAACACCACCAACCCGCTGGCCCAGTTGCGTGATTACACCCGCCAAAGCGGTTTGAACGATCGCTTCCTCACCGGCTTCAGCGCCCGCGCCGATTACCGCTGGTCGCCCGCTACGTTGGTCTCGTTACGTTTTCTCTACAACGCCGGTTCTGAACCGTATTTTAACTATACCGACGTGAATCCGTGGTTGGCGAGCAACCTCACGATCTATGATCCGCAGACCAATCCTACGGGCGGCATCAAGTCTGGTTACACCACTAACCGCATCGAGTTCATGCCCGTGAACAACACCACGCTCCAAACGGGCGGCGTGGCCGTCGGCGCCGCCCAGATGCGCCTCAATCCTCAGCGCTATTCTTTCACGAGCAAAAATCCCACCGGCACGCTCGCCTTCGAGCACAATTGGGGCCGCCTCAAAGTCGATCACGCTTACCGCTGGAGCAATACCCACTGGAACTCCGGCGCCGGACGGCAGCGCGAAAACGGCACCGTCAGCATGCGCACCAAAGACGCCATCGGCTTCATCCTCGATTACTCCAATCCTCGCGGCCAAGTCTACACGCCCACTAGCGGCGCAAATGTCTACGACGCGGCCAGCTACACGCCCTTCGTGACGGCTGCGGCCAACGCCACCACGCAACCTGTGCCCGTCACCTCCACGGTGTTTAACAAACGCGACACCGTCACGGACACCAACGAGGTCAGCGCCAACGTCAACGTGAGCTACCTGCTCCCAACTGCTCTACCGATCACGCTCAAAACCGGTTTCGATACGGTTAACCGCCGCGTCAACAACCGCCCCGTTTTACCGCGTCGTTGGTATGGCGTCGTCGGCTCCGTGTTGCCCACTTCAGGTCTCATGCCGTTGACCGAGTTTGAGCGCCAGAACAGCGGTGGCAAACGCCTCCCCGTGGTCGATCCTGCGGCGATCAGCACCACGTTGGGCAACAGTGCCCTCTGGTATGAAGACGTGAACTTCACCGCTACGCAGCAATACACCAATCGCCGCATCATGGAAGAAGGCGTCGACGCCGCCTACATTCAGGCCAGCACCAAAGTCGGCCGCTTGGCGGTCCTCGGTGGCGTCCGCATGGAAGACGTCAATACCGACACGTTCACGTATTTCCGCGCGCGCACCACCACGATCGCCGCTCAACCCGATCACTTTAAACGCGCCGCGATGGATTATGGCCGCCTCGCGGTCGATGGTAGCTACACCAAGTCGTTCCCCAGTATCCACCTCGCTTACGATTTGACGTCCAACCTCAAGGCCCGTGCCAGTTGGTCCACCAGTTACGGTCGCGCGCCGTTGGCCTCCCTCGTGAGCGCCGCCACCGCCAACGACACCGTGCGCACGCTCACCATCGGCAACCCCGCCCTCAAGCCCCAGCTCGGGAAGAACCTCGATCTGAAACTCGAGTATTACTTCAAGACCGGCATGGTCACCGTCCGCGGTTACCAGAAAAATATCACCGATTACATCGGTTCCGCTGGCCGCTCCGGGCAAATCGTCGGCACGGGCAACGACAACGGTTTTGAGGGCCTCTACGAAGGCTACGAAATTGTCCAACCGTTGAATCTCGGCGACGCGACCTACAAGGGCCTCGAATTCGATTACCGCCAACGCCTCACCTTCTTGCCCGGATTGCTGAAGGGCCTCACGGCTCGCGCCAACTACACCTACCTCCAAGCCAAGGGTAAGTTTGCGGGCACGATCGGCTTCAACCCCGGTCAAGTCGCGGGCTTCATCCCTCGCGCCTACAACGTCGGCCTGCTTTATAACTACCGGAAATTCGGCGCCTCCTTCGACGTCAACTACACCGGCAAATACCCCGTGACTTACAGCCTGACCGCGCCCGGCAACGGCAACCGTTACCGCAAAGACTGGACTGTCATGAATGTCGGCCTCACCTACGAAATCTTCCGCGATACGAAGGCGTTCATCAGCCTTAATAACATCGCGCAGCAGGGTCCCGAAGAATACATGTTTGAACAAACCCGCACACGCAGCATCTGGATTGTGCCGCGCACTTTGAAATTCGGTATTACGGGCCAGTTCTAAACGACGCCCAATTCTCCTTTACGGGGGCGATCCCAACCGGATCGCCCCCTTTTTTTCTCCTTTCATGACGCTCCGCTCCTTTCGCCTTTTCCTCGCCTGCGCGTTCGCCGCTGGCAGCTTACTCGCCGCCGCTGAAACCACGGCTCCCGCTGTGGCGACCGATCTGATCGCGCCGCTTCTCGCCAAGCCACTCTATCAATTCACCGAAGCCGAAACGGGCCTTTACCTCGCGCACCTCCAGGCCACCGAGCCCGATCTGCGCCGCCGGATTGTCCACCTCGCGCGCAAAAATATCGGCCAGCCCTACGAGATTTATCTGCTCGGCGAGATGCCGTTTGAGACCTACGACCCGCAGCCGATCTATTGCCTCGGCAAGAGCGACTGCCTCGTCTTCACCGAGCACATCTACGCCATGGCGCTCACACGCGACTGGACCGGCTTCATCCGGCTCCTTCAACGCATCCGTTACCGCGATGGCCACCTCGGCGTCGCCACGCGCAACCACTACACCGAGGCCGACTGGAACGTTTCCAACCGCTGGCTCGTGCGCGATCTCACCGCCGAGCTCGCCGGCGTCAAAGCCGTGCCCTACGAGGAAAAAATCGATCGCGCCAAATTTCTCCTCGGCCGCTACGGCCTCAAAACTTCCGCCCCCATCGAGCTGTTCCGCGATACCTACATCCCGCTCGGCGCCCTCGCCGCCGCGCTCCCACACCTGCGCGACGGTGATTTCGTCAACGTCGTCCGCGCTTCGATCACCCCCGGCAGTCACCCCAACGCCGAGATCTACGGCGGCAACGCCTGGGTCGGCCACACCGGCTTCATCGCGCACGGGCCTGACGGTACGGTTCATCTGATTCACTCCGCCGAACCCGCCGTGCGCGAAGAATCGATCGCGGACTTTATCGCCCGTTCCGCCGAAAAAGCCGCCGCGCCCGGTGCCAAGCAACGTCTCGTTGGTTTCAAATTTCTCCGGCTCGCCGATGATCCGCTCGCCCAACTCCGTCAGTTCGACGGCCCCAATGCTCCGCGCGTGACCTTGCCCAACGGCGCGGGCTTCTGATTGCGTCTTCGCTTCATGGCTTCCGTTCCTCCTTCCATCGCCGCGCTCCCCGCTCGCACGCCCGAACTCGGCGCGCTCCTCGAGCGCTGGTGCAATATCAACTCCGGCTCCGGCCACGCCGCCGGTCTCACGCGTATGCGCGAAACGCTTCGCGCCGATTTCGCCCAAGCTTTCCCCGCCGCCACGATCACGGAGCTCATGACCGATGCCCCCGGTTTCAATCCTCCCGGCTCGCGCGCGCTCAGTATCAGCCTGCGCCCGACCGCGCCCACCCAAGTAATCCTCTGCGGTCACTACGATACCGTCTACGAAGCCGACGACGCGTTTCAAACCTGCCGCTGGCTCGACGCCGCCACGCTCAACGGTCCCGGCACCGCTGACATGAAGGGCGGCCTCGTCACGCTGCTCGCCGCGCTTCAAGCCTTCGAGGCCACGCCTCACGCCGCCCGCGTCGGTTGGGAAGTACTACTCACGCCCGACGAAGAAACGGGATCGCACGGCACGGTGGAACTTTTCCGCGCTGCTTCGCGCCGGCACCAATTCGGTTTCGTCTTCGAGCCCGGCCGCCCCAACGGCAATATTATCCATTCGCGCAAAGGCACTGGCGGCATCGTTGCCACCTGTCACGGCCGCGCCGCGCACGCCGCCAAAGTCCCCAACGACGGCCGCAGCGCCATTCTCGCTCTGGCCGAGTTTCTCCTCGAAGCGGCGAAAATCCCTTCCGAAATGGCCGACGTGATGGTCAACGTCGGCAACATTCGCGGTGGCACTGCCGCGACCAACGTCGTCCCGCACTTCGCCGAATCCGAGATCGATATTCGCATCACCCAAGTCGCCGACGGCGCGCCGCTCCTCGCGCGTTTCCACGCCCTCGCCGAACGCTTCAACGCCCGCGACGGCATCCAGCTCACGCTCAAAGGCGGCTTCAACCGTCCGCCCAAAGAATGTCTCCCTGCCGAAGAAGCCGCATTCCCCGAGTGGCAACGCGCCGCGGCCGATGTCGGCGTGGCGCCGTTCACGTGGGTGCATGGCGGCGGCGGCTCGGACGGCAATTTTCTCACCGCCGGCGGCCTGCCCAATCTCGATGGGGTCGGCCCCATCGGCGATAATCTGCACAGCAACCGTGAGTTTTGCCGCGTCGAGACGATCGCCCCCCGCGCCCAGATCGTGGCGCTCTTTTTACACCGGGTCGCCGCGGGTGAAATCACGTTGCCGCCGGCGAAAGGTTGAGCCTTCGCGCCGCTCGCTCGCGCGCGGCCGAAGAAATAATCAGAACGTTCGCTCGAGCGTCTGCCCCGGCGTGAGCGGACGCCATGCGGCGCCGAATTCACGCAACGCGGTGCGCACGCGAGCGAGTTCGTCGGGGGTGAGCGCGAGCGCCGGCACGCGTTCTTTTTTGCAGGCGGCGGCGAGTTTTACGGCGAATACGGCGGGCTCGCTGGCGCCACCCCATTGCTCGGCGGCGAGACAGGCGACCAACGCTTCGCTTTGGCGGAGGTGCAGAATTTTCGCAGGTGATTTTTTCGCAGACTGAAATTTTGCCGTCACGCTAGCGAAGTCGGCTCCATCGGCGATCTGGCCAAAAAATCTGTCGCGCCAACCAAGCGTGATTTCGATCACGAAGTGAAAAGCCGCGTGCGGTAGAATCGCCTGCTTGGGCATTTCGCCGCTCGTGCGGGAGCTGTCGGCGCGGAGGCACGTGAGGGCATCGGCGGACGCAGACGGGGCATTTTTGATGAAACGAACGAGCATGAAAAAAGCGGGAGACGCGGGTTGAACCGAACTCAAGCTGAACGCGCGAGCAAGCGGCGCACGCCTTCGATGGGAGCGGCGTTGATCGGCGTGAGCGGAAGTGACGTGCGGACTTTGAGCGCGGCGAGCACGGCGGGATGGGTAAGCAAGGCGCCACTCAGGCCGGTCGTAATCGAGGCCGGGGGTGTTTCTGGGAAAAGTTTCGCGGCGACGTGCGTCGCGAGGTCGAGGAGTTCGGTAGCGGATTCGATCAGTACTTGATGCGCGGTGGTGTCGCCCTCTTCGGCGAGGCCTAGGATTGCCGGGGCGAGGGCGGCGATCACGCGGTTGGGTTCCTCGTGGGCGTAAAAATACCGGGTGATCGCGCGGGCATCGGCGGCGTCGCCAAGTTGCGTGTGCGCGCGCACGGCTGGGCCGAGCCGCGAGGCGGGGAGCCAGCCCTGGAGTTCCAATAACGCGCGGGCGATGGCGCGGCGGCCGAGTTCGTAGCCGCTACCGGGATCGCCGAAGCGCCAGCCCGTGCCGCCGGCGTAATGGACGCTACCATCGGGGGCGCGGGCGGCGACAAATGACCCCGTGCCGGCGTGAATCACGAGCCCGGGCGCACCGTCGGTGGCGAGTTCGAGAGTGGGCAGTGAATCCGGCGCGGCGCTCACGCGGCCGTATCCGGTGAGCGTTGCGGCGAACTCGGTCCAGAATGTGGGCGCGCCGGACATGAACAAGTGCGTCGCGCGGATGTTGGCCGACGGCAGTTGGGCGTGGAGCGCGGCGAGGGCGGAAGTGAGCGTAGCGACGGCGACTTCGGTGCCGGTGATGTTGGCGTTGCAGCCGGGCGCGAGGTAGCGTGCGACGATGGTGCCGGCGGCATCGACGAGGATGCACTCGGTCTTGGTCGCGCCACCATCGACGCCGATTTGAAAAGAGGAGTTGCCCACAGGCATTGAGGGAATACACGGAAGCGGGCGTGGGGAAATATTTATTCGGATCCGGCCGGAAGGTCGTTTTCCAGAATGCAGTTGTCCGCGCCGGAAACGGCGGTGCAGGCTGCTTCGATGAAATCACATCGCCGCGCCGTTCACCCTACCACCCACGCATGATTCTCGGTATTGATCACCTCAACCTCGTCGTCGCCGATATGGCGCGGTCGTTGGCGTTTTATTGTGACGTGCTGGGTTTCACGAAAACCAAGGAAGCGCACCTCGAAGGCGAGTGGATTGAAAAAATCGTGGGCCTGCGCGGCGTGAAGGCGCACGCGGTGTTTATCGTTTCGCCTGGCGGGGAGCCGCGCATCGAGTTGCTGCAGTATCACGCTCCCGTCGGCGGGGCGTTACCGGAAAATTCGCAGGCCAACACGCACGGGCTGCGGCATTTTGCGCTGCGCGTGGACGACATTGCGGCGATGACAGCGAAACTACGCGTAGCCGGCGTCGAGGTGTGGGGCGAGCCGACGCGCGTGCCGGGCGGCGTGGTGAAATTCGATACCGGCGCGGGCGGAAAGACGCTCGTCTATTTCATCGATCCCGACGGCGTCATCGTCGAGCTGGCGGAGTACCGTTGAGCACGGCGACGCGGCACGTCGCCGCCTGGCGCGGCGCGCCCCCCGCAAACAGGTTTAACTTTCCCAACGGCCGTAGATGCCGCAGGGGAGGACTTTGCCGTCGCGCTGGATTGGGAGGCCGACTTCGCCCGCGGTGATGTTGCCGCCGCGGCCGGACATGAGTTCGGTGAGGAGGTTGGCGACGACGGTCGGCGAGAGGCGCGCGGTATAGGCGTTGATCAGGAAAAAAAGCGGCGAGGGCGTGAGCAAAGCGCGGCACTCGGTGAGGAGCGGCCAAAGGTGTTCCTCGAGTTTCCACATTTCGCCGGTGGCGCCGCGGCCGTAGGTGGGCGGGTCCATGATGATGGCGTCGTAGAATTTGCCGCGCTTCTGTTCGCGGCGGACGAATTTGAGGCAGTCGTCGGCGATGTAGCGGATGGGTGCGTCGACGAGGCCGCTGAGGACGGCGTTTTCTTTGCACCATTTGACCATGCCCTCGGCGGCGTCGATGTGGGTGACGCTCGCACCAGCTTTGGCGGCGGCGCACGTGGCAGCCCCGGTGTAGCCGAAGAGATTGAGGACGTTGACGGGGCGGCCGGCGGCGCGGGCGGTTTTAATTTTGGCGGAAAACCACTCCCAGTTGACGGCTTGCTCGGGGAAAAGCCCGGTGTGCTTGAACGACGTCGGGTGAATCTTAAAGGTTAGCCCAAGAGAATCGTACGCGAGTTTCCAATGATCGGGGAGGGATTTGCGGTACTCCCATTTGCCGCCGCCCTGCTCGCTGCGGTGGTAGAAGCCGTCCCAGTTTTCCCATTTGGCGCCGGGGGTCGTGCCGTGGCGGGGCCAGATGATCTGAGGATCGGGACGGACGAGGTTGTAGGCGCCCCAACGCTCTTGTTTGAGACCGTCGCCGCAGTCGAGAAGTTGGTAGTCGCGCCAGCGGTCGGCGACGATGAGGGAAGGGCGTTGGACGGAGGCGGGCATGCGTTAAGTGAGCGCGAGGCAAAGCGTGACGGGCGGCAGTGTCGAGCCGCGTCGCGGGCGGCGGGGGGATTTAGCGAGAACGGGCGCGACGAGCCGCGCGGTCAAAACTCCAGCGCAGCCACGGCGCGAGGATACCGCCGAACCACGCCAAGGCCGTCACGGGCAGACCGGGTGTGATCGAAAAACGCCCGCGCGCGACTCCGTCGAGTGTCACGCGCGCGATCGCATCCGCCGTCCAGAGTCCGCCCCCCGCGGTCACGGCTTTCGTCTCGGCGGGCTTGGTACGGTTTTCTTCGGCGAGTTGCGGCGTGTCGGTATCGGGCGGATAAACGATGCTCACGCGCACGCCGGTGTCGGCGAGTTCTGCGCGCAGCGACTCGGCGAGGCCGCGCAGCGCAAACTTCGAGGGCGCGTACGCCGTGTAGCCAAAAAATCCGTGCAACCCCGCGCCCGAAGATACGAGCACGACGGCGCCGTGTCGGCGTTGGCGCATCGCGGGCACCACGGCCTTTAAAGCGTAAACCGTACCGAAATAATTCACCGCCATGGTGCGCTCGAAGACGTCGACGGGAATGGTTTCAAAATAGCCGGGCTGCGCGATGCCGGCCGAGGTGATGAGCACATCGACGGGACCGAGGGCCAGCGCGGCAGCCGCGAGGGCGGTGTTGACCTCGTTTTCGCGGGCCACATCAGCCGAAGTGGTGAATACAGTGGCGCCGGGAGTCGCGTCGCGCAGGGAAGTGGCAGCAGCGGCGAGCTTGGCTGGATCGCGGGCGACCAAGCTCACGCGGGCGCCGGCCGCCACGGCGCGCTGGGCGAGCGCCAGGCCGATGCCGCTCGAGCCGCCGGTGATGAGCACGTGTTGATCGCGGAGTTGCACGGGATGAAGCGAAGCGGAAATCACGCGAAGGGCGAGTCCTAGGTGTGACTCACGGAAAAGTTGTCGGTGGTGGCTGGTTTGCACCGATCCGCTAAAAAACGGCGTATGTCGGAAAAAACAGGGTGCGCTGTGCGCTGGCTTCGCTCATGCTGAGGAAACTTCGCCATGTCTTCTGCCGCCGCTAATGCCACACCGACCTCGCCGCTGTTTAACTGGCTTGGTACGCGGGCGGCGGGCGTGTTGCTGCATCCCACGGCGCTGCCGGGCGATCAAGGCATCGGCACTTTCGATGAACACGCGGTGCGATTCCTCGATTTTTTGCAGGCGGCCGGACTTAAATACTGGCAGCTCTGTCCGCTTGGCCCGACGGGCTACGGCGATTCGCCTTATCAGTCTTTTTCGGCGTTTGCCGGTAATCCCTACCTAATCGACCTCAAGGCGCTCGTCGCCGCGAAATTTCTCACGCCGGCGGAAATCGCGCCGCTCGCCGCGCTGAATGCCGACCGCGTGGACTACGGCGCGCTTTACGAAAAAAAATGGCCGCTACTCGCGCAGGCTTTTGCACGGTTTAAGGCAGCCGGTGCGCCCGCGCTTGCGTCGGACGGGGAAACGTTTGCGCAGTTTCAAACTAAGCAGTCGGCTTGGCTCGATGGTTACGCGTTTTTCCGGGCGCTGAAGGATCATCACCGCGGCGTCGCCTGGTGGGAATGGCCGGCGGCGGTGCGTTCTTATCTGGCGGCGAAAAAATCGCCGTTACGCGCGCAGCTCGCGACCGCCACGGAGGCGCACGCGTTTTACCAATATCTTTTCTTCGCCCAGTGGCGCGCGCTGCGGGCGGCGGCGGCGGTGCGCGGCATCGAGATCATCGGGGATATTCCGATTTTCGTCGCGGCGGATTCGGCTGATGTGTGGGCCAACCCCGAGCTGTTTGAGCTCGATCCGCAAACCGCGCGGCCCTTGGCGGTGGCGGGCGTGCCACCGGATTATTTTTCCGCCGACGGACAATTGTGGGGTAACCCCCTTTACCTGTGGTCGCGCCACGCGGAGGATGGTTATGCGTGGTGGCACGCGCGGTTGCGGGCCTCGTTTGCGTTGTGCGATGTGGTGCGCATCGATCATTTCCGCGGATTTGACGCTTATTGGCGGATTCCGGCGAGTGCGCCGACGGCGCGCACGGGCGAATGGGTCAAAGCGCCGGGACTCGATTTTTTCCGCTCGGTGCGTGCGACGTTTCCGCAGGCAAAGATCATCGCGGAAGATCTGGGCGAACTCACGCCGAGTGTTGTGGCGTTGCGCGAGGCGACAGGTTTGCCGGGCATGGCGATCCTGCAATTTGCCTTCGGCGGGAACGACGCGAAGAACCTTTATTTGCCGCATAATCTCGTGGCCAACGCTGCGATTTACCCCGGCACGCACGACAACGATACGTCGCTCGGTTGGTACACGACCGCCGCGGAGAAAGAGCGTGATCACGCGCGGCGTTATCTGCGCGTGGATGGCCGAGAAATTGGCTGGGACTTTATTCGCACGAGCTTCGCGGCGGTGAGCCGGCTCGCGGTGGTGCCGTTGCAGGATGTGATGAGTCTTGGGAGCGCGGCACGTTTCAATTCGCCCGGCAAGCCGCAGGGCAATTGGCAGTGGCGCTACCGTAGCGGGCAACTCGAGCAGCTCATCGGCGGGGGCACGGCGGCGTATCTGAAGTCGCTCGCGACGATCTACGGGCGTTAAATTTCTCTTGGCGACGGGTAATAATCAGAAGGTTTGCCGTTGAATCGGTGCGAGTCGTGCGCGTGATGGCGGGTGTTTTCTTACCCCTATGAAATTATCCCTGTTTTTAGTCGGAGTGTTTGGATGTTTGGTTACGACGAGTGCGGCCTTGGCGGCACCTGCGGGTGCGTCAGTCGCGCCGTCGATTCGCGGTGAAGTCATTATTAATCGCCAAACTGCGCCCTGGGAATCGCAGCAGGTGCAGGAGCCATGTATTTTGACGAACCCGAAGGACCCGACGCGGCTCGTGATGTTTTACTCCGGCGTCCCGGCGACGGATCGAAAACTCTGCTACATCGGTAAGGCGTGGGCGTTGAAATCGGATCCGTTTACGTGGCATCAAGACGCGGCGAATCCGATCTTCGCGCCGTCCAAGCAAGGTTGGGATTCGGGCAGCATCCGCCTCGATGCGGTCCTGTACATCGAAGAAGAAGACGCGTATTATATTTATTATTCGGGCACGAAGGCGACGGTGCAGGATCGGATCGGTCTCGCCATTTGTCCGGCGGGCGCGGACGGCTACTCGGGGATTAATCCCGCCGTAGTTCAGCGCGTGGGCGCGACGCCGGTGCTCGCGCCTGAGCCAGCGGAACCCTTTGCGGAAACGATGGCCTCGCAGGCCGCGGTGTGGCGGGAAAAAGACCCCACGACGCAGCAATGGCGGTGGTTCATGTATTACTCGTATCGCGGCAAAAATGGCACGTTACCCGGCATCCGACTCGCGACGTCGAGCGACGGCAAAACCTGGCAGCGCCACTACGACGCTCAGGATCCGCGCGGCATGGGCCACATTTTTGATTCCACGCCCGGCGCTTATTACGAGTGGCATCAGATTTCAAAAATCGGCGGCACCTACGTACTCGCGATCGAGGTCGGACTTGAAAAAGGCAAACGCTGGCGCCCGGTGATCGCCGTGAGCCAGCACCCGGATCGTGGTTGGAAACAACTCGAGGTCGACGCGGTGTTGCAGACCAAATGGACCGGTCTTTACCGCGACGACACGATGTATCACGTGGCGACGCCCGCGTTTTATCAGTTCGATGACAAGTGGTACCTCTACGTCCAAGCCTGTCCGCTTCCGGGTAACGGCAACTACATCGACGGCCACTGGGATATGTGGGCGATCGCCTGCGACCGCGAAATCCCGACGCTGCCCGGACACACGAAATTGTTTATCCCTGGCCAGCGTTGACGCGGTGCGGCCCCGGCGCCTTTAGCTGGCGACGACTTCGTCGCGCGCCGAGCGCTTCAGGAACGCGGCGGTGATGAGGGCAAAAAGCGTGCTGAAGAAAAGACCCATGAAAAAACCGATCCCGGCTTGGATCGCGGGCTTCATCATCGAGCGGGTCATGCTGTTGACCTGCTCGATTCTGTCGGCGCTCAGACCTTTAGCTTCCAGTTGATCGGATTGGGCTTGGAGCATGACCTCGATAAAACCGGGGTTAACGACTGCCGCATAAAGGTAGGTGAAGATCGCGCCGAAGAGTGACGCAAACAAAGCGATCATGAAACCGGTGCCGAGTGCGCGGCCGTAGCCATAAGCGTCCATGGGGGGCAACGCATCCCGATGTTCCCTAATGCCATAAATCAAGCACGCGATGCTGATGCCAATACTGCCAAACATCTGGATCTTTTGGGCCAGATCGAGTTTCGCGGCCTCGCTGTGCCAACCCAAAAAATAGAGCGCAAACACGATCAGCGCGTTGCCGAGCGCCATGTAAAAGCCGTAGGTGAGGTAAGTTTTCATAGTGATTCGCGCGATGATGCCGAACCGTCTTCGCGCACTGTATATGTGATTAGCAAAGTGCCGCCGCGCATGCGCTCAACGACGCGCGACTGCTGCGGCGGAGGCTGGACGCGCGGTTTATTTTTTTGCGTGCTCGCGGGCATAGTGTGCGGCGAGGACGTCGTGGCCGAAGTCGCCCGCAAAGTTGCGCCAGACCGTGTGGATGTGGTTGGCCTCGTTCTGGGTGTTGTCGAATTCGACCACGAAGGTTTTGCCCTGAATGCGATAATAATGGCCCGCGCTGCGGTCGAGGACGCCGGCCCAAGCGAAGTGGAGGCTGTCGAGATTTTTACCGGTCGCTTCGGCGAGGGCGGGATCGGCGATCTCGGCGCGGTAGCGTGTGAAATACAGCTGCAGCAGGGCGCGGAGTTGGTCGCGTTGGGCGGCGGTGAGCGCGGTGGCGGCGAGTCCGGCGGGAACGAGGGGATCAACCCGAGCTTTGTTGCTGGTGGCGATGTCGTTAGGGGCTTTGACGGCGATGAGGGCGGCGGCACGTTGCGTGGCGTCGAGGCTGTTTACGAAGGCGAGGCCGAGGTCTTCTTCTTCGGCGAGGACGCGGGTGCCTTTTTGCGGGCCGGCGCGAACCTCGGCGGGGTTGGTGCCGAAAAAAGATGGCGTCACGGCGACGTGGTCGGCGTCAAAAATCGTAAAGTTGAGCGAGAGATGGTGGCCTTCGAAGCGCCAACCCCAAGGCGCAGAGGCAGATGGGTCGCCGAAGATCGTTACGTAGTACATCGTGGGATCGCGGCGGACGGGGTCTTTTTCGATTTCGCGGAGGACGTTTTCGAGGGTGATAATGGTCTCGGCGCGGGCAGTGCCGCGTTGGCTAAGGCCGGAGCGGAGCAGGGCGCGCGCGAGGTCTTGTTGCGCGGGCGTCATGTCTTTGAGGGTGAGACCATCGCGCTTGATGGGGACGAAGAACCATTTTTCGCGTTCGGGCGCGGTGAGACTGAAGACGGTGCGGGCGCGTTGCGCGGGATCGAGCGCAGCGAGGAATTTTTGGGCCGCGCCGGTCATCTCGGCGGTCGAGGCGAGCGCGGTGAAGGGCGAGGTCCCAAGCAAGGCGGCGACGACGGCAAGGATACGGCGTGGGGTGAGGCGCATGGGCGTATCTTTTGCGAAACGGACCTAGCCGGCAAGGGTTGAAACGATCGCCGGCCGTAGTCGTTGTAAGATTTTTAACAAAACTTCTAGCAACGGAGGGGTAACGTTGGTCGTCTGGCGGGGCAACTCGGCCGTATTGCGGACCGCGTGTTTCTAACTATCCTCTTTATCTATGTCGCAAGCTCCCCAACGCCGCCGTTCTTGGTTACTTTACGCAGTCGTCGCCCTGATTTTTGCCGGGGGCGTCTGGTATTTTGGCCTGCGCACCACGCCGCCGGTGACGGGTAACTCCTGGCGTCAGCGTAGCGGCAACCAGCCGACCCCGGTGCGCGCTGAAGTCGTGCAGCGCCAAGACCTCACCGTCCAACTTCGCGCGATCGGGACCGTCCAGCCGCTCAACATCGTGACCGTGCGTAGTCGCGTCGACGGCGAGTTGCTCCGCGTGGCGTTCACCGAGGGGCAATCCGTCGAGCAAGGGCAGTTGCTCGCCGAAATCGATCCCGCGCCGTACAAGATCCGTCTCGCGCAGATGGATGCCCAAATGCGCCAGAACGCCGCGCAGCTCCGCACTGTGCGCGCCGACCTTGAGCGTTTTCAACAACTCAGCGGCCAAGCCTTGATTTCTTCCCAACAGCTCGAGGCACAACAAGCCCTCGTCGCCGATCGCGAGGGCGCGCAAGCCGTGTATCAGGCACAAGTCGACGACGCCCGCCGCCAGCTCGCCTACACCAAGATCGAAGCCCCGATCGCCGGTCGTCTTGGCCTGCGCCAAGTCGATGCGGGTAATTTCATCCGCTCCTCCGATGCTAAGGGCCTGGTCGTCATCACGCAGACGCGGCCTATGGCGGTTGCCTTTACCGTGCCCGAGATGGATCTGCGCCAAGTCGTCGAGCCGCTCCGCGCCGGTGAACAAATGCCCGTCGAGGCCTGGGACCGCAACGAGCAGACTCTGCTCGCATCCGGTGTTTTGCGCACCGTGGACAACCAGATCGACCTGACCACCGGTACGCTGCGCTTAAAGGCCGAGTTTCCCAACGCTGACGAACGCCTTTTCCCTAATCAATTCGTCAACGTCCGCCTCCGCGTGCGTACCTTGGCCCAAGCCGTCGTGATCCCTGGGGCGGCGGTGCAATTTGGTTCACGTGGCACCTATGTGTTTTTAGTGAACGAGAAAAACGAGGCCACGGTGCGCGACATCGTCATCGGGCCCTCGGATGGTGCGATGCAATCCATCACCAAAGGCCTCGAGGGCGGCGAGCGCGTCGTCATCGAAGGCGTGGACCGACTGCGCGAAGGCCGCCTCGTTATCATGGTCGAGAAAGATGGCCAAAATCCTCCTCCGCCCACGGCGCCCGGCGGCATGACGAAGGGCTCGGGCAAGGGCGGCAAAGGCGGCAAGGGCGGGACCACCAAGTAAGGATGAATCCCTCACGTCCGTTTATTCTGCGACCGGTGGCGACGAGCCTGCTCATGGTCGCGCTGTTGTTGTCGGGCTTCATGGCTTACCGGTTGCTGCCGGTCTCGGCGCTCCCGCAGGTCGATTTCCCGACGATCCAGATTTTCACGTTTTATCCCGGCGCCAGCCCGACGGTGATGGCGAGCTCGGTCACCGCGCCGCTCGAGCGCCGTTTCGGCCAAATCCCCGGCGTGAACCAAATGTCGTCATCGAGCTCCGGTGGTTCCTCGGTGATCACGCTGCAGTTCTCACTCCAAGTCTCATTGGCCGTCGCGGAACAAGAAGTGCAGGCGGCCATCAACGCCGCGAGTAATCTGCTGCCTAACGATCTCCCGGCACCGCCGATCTATCGTAAAGTTAATCCCGCCGATACGCCGATCCTCACGCTCGCGGTGACGTCGGCGACCTTGCCGCTACCACAGGTGCACAATCTCGTGGATACGCGCATCGCGCAGAAACTCGCGCAGATTCCCGGCGTGGGCATGGTGAGTCTCGCCGGCGGTCAACGCCCAGCGATCCGCGTGCAAATCAACCCTGGCGCGTTGGCGGCGCGCGGCTTGAACTTGTCCGATGTGCGCAGCGCGATCAACGCCGCCAGCGTGAATCAGCCGAAGGGCAGCTTCGACGGCCCGATTCGCACGATCCTGATGGATGCCAACGATCAGCTCCGCTCCGTCGAAGAATTTCGCAATCTCATCATCACGTGGCGCGACGGCGCACCGCTGCGGCTCGGCGATGTGGCGCAGATTGAAAACGCCTCGGAAGACCGCCGCCTCGCTGCATGGGCCGATCAATTGCCGGCGGTTTTGATCAACGTCCAACGCCAGCCCGGGGCCAATGTGATCGAAGTCGTGAACCGCGTGCGGGCGCTTTTGCCTCAGCTGGAAGCGAGCCTGCCGGCGGCGGCGGAACTTGTCGTGCTCACGGATCGCACGCAGAGCATCCGCGCCTCGGTGCGCTCGGTGGAACACGAGCTCGTGTTCGCCGTGTTGCTTGTGGTGTTGGTGACGTTTGTTTTCCTGCGCAACGTCGCGGCGACGATCATCCCCAGTATCGCGGTGCCGTTGTCGTTGATCGGCACGTTTGGTGTGATGTACCTGGCGGGTTATTCGCTCAACATTCTCACGCTCATGGCGCTGACCGTCGCGACCGGCTTCGTCGTCGATGATGCGATCGTGATGCTTGAAAACATCGCGCGTTATCGCGAAGAAGGCGACGGGCCGATGGAAGCGGCGCTGAAAGGTGCGGCGCAGATCGGCTTCACGCTCGTCTCACTCACCATCTCGCTCATCGCGGTGTTGATCCCGTTGCTCTTCATGGGCGACGTCGTGGGACGCTTGTTTCACGAGTTCGCGATCACGTTGGCGGTTTCGATTTTGATCTCGTTGCTCGTCTCGCTCACACTCACGCCGATGATGTGCGCGCGCATGTTGCCTGCGCCCGCCGCCCACGCCCACGCCCACGCCCACGCCCACGCCCACGCGGCGCCGGGGTTTCTCGACGTGGTCATCGCGCGTTACGGCCGCTGGCTCGACTGGGTGTTGCAACACCAGCAGCTCACGCTCGGCGTCACGATCGGCACCGTGCTCGTGACGGCGGGGCTTTATGTGATCGTGCCGAAAGGCTTTTTCCCAGTACAGGACAACGCCGCCATCCAAGTCGTGACCGACGCGCCGCAATCCGTGTCGTTTGCCGCGATGGCCGAACGGCAACAGGCGCTCGCGGCTAAAATTCTCGAAGACCCGACGGTGCGCAGCCTCTCGTCGTTTATCGGGGTGGACGGCACCAACGCCACGCTCAACAGCGGCCGGATGTTGGTAAATTTGAAGTCGCATGAAGAGCGTCGTGAAACCGCGAACCAAATTATCGACCGACTGCGCGTGGCGGTGCGCGACGTTTCCGGCATCACGGCGTATTTTCAGCCCGTGCAAGAACTCACGATCGAGGATCGCGTGAGCCGCACGCAGTTTCAATTTACGCTCACCTGCCCCGACGAGCAGTTGTTGCAGGAATGGGTGCCGCAGTTGATCGCGGCTTTGGAAGAGGTGCCCGCGCTTTCGGATGTGGCGAGCGATCTTCAGAATCGCGGACTACAGGCATTTTTGGAAATCGACCGCGATGCCGCGAGTCGGCTGGGTGTGACGATGGCGGATATCGACGACACACTCTACAGCGCATTTGGCCAGCGGCAGATTTCGACGCTCTTCACCCAGGCGAGCCAATATCGCGTCGTCATAGAAGTCGACCCACGCCTCTCCAAGGGACCGGAGGCGTTGACTTCACTTTTTGTGCGTACGCGCAACGGTCAACCGGTGCCGTTGTCGAGCATTGCCCGGGTGAGTGAGCGGCCGACGACGCTGCTTATCAATCACGTGGGACAATTTCCCTCGGTGAGTGTTTCTTTCAATCTTGGGCCGCGGGCGTCGCTGGGTGAAGCGGTCGAGGCGATCGAGCGTACGGTGCGCACCGTCGAGTTGCCGGCGGCGATTGAAATGCGTTTTGAAGGCGCGGCGCGGGCGTTTCGCTCGTCACTTTCCAGCACCTTGTGGCTGATTTTGGCTGCGGTGGTGACGATGTACATCGTGCTCGGCGTCTTGTACGAGAGCTTGATTCATCCGATCACGATTCTCTCTACGCTGCCCTCAGCGGCGGTCGGTGCGTTGCTGGCCTTGTGGGTGACGGATCGGCCTTTGGACATGATCGCGATCATCGGTATTATTCTGCTCATCGGGTTGGTGAAGAAAAACGGCATCATGATGGTGGACTTCGCGCTTGAGGCGACGCGGCGCCAAGGTTTGTCGCCGGAGAAAGCTATTCACCAGGCGGCGTTGCAGCGGTTTCGGCCGATTTTGATGACGACGCTCGCGGCGCTTTTCGGGGCTTTGCCACTGATGTTTTCTTCGGGTTCAGGCGCCGAGTTGCGGCAACCCCTGGGCCTCGTGATGGTCGGCGGACTTCTGGTGAGCCAAGTGCTGACGTTGTTCACGACCCCCGTGGTCTATCTTTATTTTGACCGACTCCGGGCGCGTTTAGTCAAACCGCCCGCAGTGGCGGATGTTTCGTGATGAACCTCTCGCGTCCCTTTATTCGGCGTCCGGTGGCGAGCGGCTTGATCGCGGTCGCGCTCGTCCTCGTGGGCGTGCTCGCGTACGGGTTGTTGCCGGTGTCGCCGTTGCCGCAGGTCGATTTCCCGACGATCCGCGTCAACGCCTCGTTGCCAGGGGCGAGTCCGGATACGATGGCGGCGAGTGTCTCGGCGCCGCTCGAGCGCGCGCTCGGCGGGATCGCGGGAGTGAGCGGAATTTATTCAGAGAGTCGGCAGGGATCGACGAGCATCACGTTGGAATTTGTGCTCGGGCGCGACATTAACGGCGCGGCGCGTGACGTGCAGGCGGCGATCAACGCGGCGCGTGGCCAGTTGCCCTCGGGCATGCCGGGCAACCCGACGTTCAAGAAATCCAATCCCTCGCAGGCGCCGATCATGGCGCTCGCGTTGAATTCGCCGAATTTGGCTCCGGGCGCGCTTTATGATCTCGCGGTGACGGTGCTCGCGCAAAAAATCGCGCAGATCAACGGCGTGGGCGAAGTCTCGGTGGGCGGCAGTTCGTTGCCGGCGGTGCGCGTGCAGTTGAATCCTCACGCCTTATCGCACTATGGGATCGCACTCGATGAAGTACGGCGGGCGATCAGCGCCACGAATTCCGTGCGCCCTCGGGGTGTGGTCGAGGCGGGTGACCGCCAATGGGAAGTACAGTTGAGCGGCCAACTTAGGCACGCTTCACAGTATCATGATTTGGTCATCCGCTATCGCGACGGTGCGCCCGTGCGACTCGGCGATGTGGCGACGATCACGGATTCCATCGAAGATCGTTACAGCAGTGGATTTCATAACAGTCGGCCGGCGGTGACGCTCCTCATCAGCCGTCAACCCGGCGCGAACATCATCGCTACGATCGACGCCATCAACGCGCAGTTGCCGGCGTTGCGCGCGCTGGTACCGGTGGACGCGGGGCTGGATGTCGTGATGGATCGTTCGCCGGGCATTCGCGGTACGTTGCGTGAATCGCAGAAGACATTGGCGATCGCTTCCGGTCTCGTGATGCTCGTGGTGTTTCTGTTTCTCGGTAGCGCGCGCGCAGCGTTGATTCCTTGCCTGGCGATCCCGGTCTCGCTGATCGGTACGCTGGCGATCATGTATCTCTACGGTTTTTCGCTGAACAACCTTTCGCTCATGGCGCTGATTGTGGCGGCGGGCCTCGTGGTGGATGACGCGATTGTGGTACTCGAAAATATCTCGCGGCACATCGAGCGTGGGCTGTCGCCGTTTCGCGCGGCGCTGAAAGGCTCAAGCGAAGTCGGCTTCACGTTGCTGGCGATGAATCTGTCGCTCGTGGCGGTGTTTGTTTCGATTTTATTTATGGGCGGACTGGTGGAAAAACTGTTCCGCGAATTCTCGATCACGCTCGCGGCGGCGATGTTGGTTTCCTTGGTCGTGTCGCTCACATTGACGCCGAGTTTGTGCGCGCGGATTTTGGTGCGGCATGGCTCGCAGCCTATCGGCGGATTTCGTCGCCGGACCGAGGCCGCCTTTGGGGCGCTCAAACAGGGTTACGCCCGCACGCTCGCTTGGGTGCTCGAGCACGCGACGCTTACGTTGATCATTTTGCTCGGCACGATCGCGCTCAACGTGTCGCTTTACATCTCCATCCCGAAGGGCTTTTTGCCGCAGCAAGACACGGGCACGTTGCAGGGGTTTGTGCGCGGCGATGATGCGCTTTCCTTCCAAGTGATGCAGCCGAAGGTCGAGGTTTTCCGGCGGCATCTTTTGGCGGATCCAGCGATCTCGGATGTGATCGGTTCCTCGGGTGGTACGTCAGGTACGGGTAACGCCCGCCTGACGATCCGCCTTAAGCCGCAGGCGGAACGAAAAATTTCCGCTAACGACGTGGTCAATCGCATCCGTGCCACCGCGCCGATTGTAGCGGGCGCGCAGCTTTATCTGTACGGCGCGCAGGATATTGATTCGCCGCGCATGTCGGATTCCACGTCTTACAGCCTGAGTTTGATGTCGGCCGAGATGCCGTTGTTGCGCGAGTGGACGCCAAAGATCGCGGCGGCGCTGCGGGAGTTGCCGGAGCTGACCGACATTGATGCCCCGTCCGAGGGCGGTACGACGCGGGTGATGCTCACAATTGACCGCGAGGCGGCGCGCCGACTCGGTGTCGATATGCAGATGGTGACCTCGGTGCTTAATAGCTCGTTTAGCCAGCGTCAGATCTCGACGCTTTACGATCGGTTGAATCAATACCGCGTGATCATGGAACTGGCGCCGCAGTATACGGCGGATCCGGCGGTGCTGAAACAAGTCCAGGTCATTGGCGCCAATGGCGAGCAAGTCCCGCTCTCGGCGTTTACGCGTTACGATTACTCGCTCGTGGATGACCGCGTGCGGCATCGCAGCCAGTTCGCGGCGGAGAACATCGGCTTCGCGCTCGCGCCGGATGTTTCGCTCGAGCAAGCGCTGGCCGCGATCGACAAAGCGATGGGGAAAATTTTGTTGCCGACGGAAATTCAAACTGAGCTCTCGGGCGCGGCGCAAGGTTTTCAAAAGAGCCTGCAGGCGCAGCCGTTTTTAATTCTCGGGGTGCTCGTCGCGGTGTACCTGGTGTTGGGTATTCTCTACGAAAGCTTGATTCATCCGCTGACGATTCTTTCGACGCTACCCTCGGCGGGACTCGGTGCGTTGCTGGCGCTGCGTTTAACGGGGACGGAATTTACGCTGATCGCGTTACTCGGATTGTTTTTGCTCATCGGCATCGTGATGAAAAACGCGATTTTGATGATCGACTTCGCGATTGATACGGAGCGGCGCAACGCGCTTTCCCCGCGAGCGGCGATTTTCGAAGCGGCACAGATGAGGTTGCGGCCAATTTTGATGACGAATTTCGCGGCGTTGCTCGGCGCGTTGCCGCTGGTGCTGGCCTCGGGTGAAGGCGTTGAACTGCGCCGCCCGCTCGGGCTGGCAATCGTGGGTGGCTTGGCGGTAAGCCAGTTGCTGACGCTGTACACCGTCCCCGTCGTGTACCTGTGGCTGGACCGCGTGCGGCTGAAATTTCGACGTAAGCCGGAGCCGCCGGCGGCAGAATCCGCGGTGGGTTAAAAATAAAAAAGGGCCGCGTGGTAATGCGGCCCTGAGGAGTAAACGGAGTTTTAGATTTCCGTTTAGGTGAGCGTCACGCCTTTGGCTTTAGCGGCGCGGAGTAGGGCGTCGGCCATATCGGACGGCGTGGCGGCGACTTCGATGCCGCATTCTTTAAATACGGCGATCTTGGCGGCGGCGGTGTCTTCAGCTCCGCCGACGATCGCGCCGGCGTGGCCCATGCGGCGACCGGCAGGAGCGGTCGCGCCCGCAATAAAGCCGGCGACGGGTTTTTTGCAGTTCGCTTTGATCCAGCGGGCAGCTTCGACCTCGGCGTTGCCGCCGATTTCACCGATGAGGATGATGCCGTGGGTTTCGGGGTCGGCGTTGAACAGTTTGATGACGTCGAGGTGGTTAGTCCCGTTGACCGGGTCGCCGCCGATGCCGACGCAGGTGGTCTGGCCGATGTTTTTGGAGGTGAGTTGGAAGACGGCTTCGTAGGTGAGCGTGCCGGAGCGGGAGACGACGCCGACGTGGCCCTTTTTGTGAATGTAGCCGGGGGCGATGCCGATGCGGCAGCCGCCGAAGGAGTCTTTGCCGGTGCCGGGGGTGACGATGCCGGGGCAGTTGGGCCCGACGAGGCGGGTCTTGGCGCCGGTCATGGCGCGCTTCACGCGGATCATGTCTTTGATGGGAATGCCCTCGGTGATGGCGACGGCGAGGTCGAGGCCGGCGTCGACGCATTCAAGGATGGCGTCGGCGGCGAACGGCGGTGGGACGAAGATGACCGAGACGGTGGCGCCGGTGGCTTTGGCGGCGTCGGCTACAGAGTTGTAGATGGGCACTTTGTGGGCGCCGTATTCAAAGAATTGGCCGCCTTTGCCGGGGGTGACGCCAGCGACGACTTGCGTGCCGTAGTCCAGGGAGAGCTTGGCGTGACGTCCACCGAAGTCGCCGGTGATGCCTTGGACGATGATCTTCGTTTCGGGAGTGATGAGAATGGCCATGGGAGTGGGGGCGCGGAAGTTTAAGCGACGAGTTTGACGATTTTCTGAGCGGCGTCGGCCATGGTGTCGCCGGCGACGAGGGCGAGGCCGGAGGCGGCGAGGGTGGCTTTGCCAGCGACGACGTTGTTGCCTTCGAGGCGGACGACGAGGGGCAGCTTGAGGCCGACTTCTTTGACGGCTTCGACGATGCCGGTGGCGATGACGTTGCAGTCCATGATGCCGCCGAAGATGTTAACGAGGATGCCTTTTACGTTGGGATCGCCGAGGATGATTTTGAAGGCAGCGATGACCTGGTCTTTGGAGGCGCCGCCGCCGACGTCGAGGAAGTTGGCCGGGGTGCCGCCGAAGTGTTGGATGATATCCATCGTGCTCATGGCGAGGCCGGCGCCGTTGACGAGGCAGGCGATGTTGCCGTCAAGGGCGATGTAGCTGAGGGAATATTTCGAGGCTTCGATTTCCTTGGGGTCTTCCTCGTTGAGGTCGCGGAGGGCGACGATCTCGGGGTGGCGGTAAAGGGCGTTGGAGTCGAAGGAGACTTTGGCGTCGAGGGCGAGGACCTCGCCGGTCGGGGTGGTGATGAGGGGGTTGACCTCGACCATAGCGGCGTCGGTTTCCCAGAACATCGTGTAGAGATTACGGATGAGTTTGGCGGCGTTTTTGGCTTCGGCGCCAGCGAGGCCGAGTTTGGTGATGAGGTCGCGGATTTGGAAATCGGCGATGCCGTAGGCGGGGTCGATGAGGACTTTAAAGAGCTTCTCCGGGGTGTCGTGGGCGACGGTCTCGATGTCCATGCCGCCTTCGGTGGAGGCGACGATGACGGGGCGCGAGGTGGCGCGGTCCAGAAGGATGGCCAGATAGTATTCTTTCTTAATGTCGCTCGCGACGGTGAAGTAGATCGTCTGGACCTTGCGGCCGACGGGGCCGGTCTGGGCGGTGACGAGGGTCTGGCCAAGCATGTTGCCGGCCATGGCGAGGGCATCGGCTTTGGTTTTGCAGAATTTGACGCCGCCTTTGAAGCCGTTGGTGAACGTGCCTTTGCCGCGGCCACCGGCGTGGATCTGGGATTTCACCATGGTCGGGCCCTCGGGGAGGGCGGCGAGGGCGGTGACGAAGGCCTCGGGGTTGGTGGCGGTGGTGCCTTTGGGCACAGCGACGCCGAATTTCTCAAAGAGGGCTTTGGCCTGATACTCGTGGATGTTCATGCGGGGAAAGTTGGTGGGTAGGTCTGGCAGAATGGAGCGGGGCGTGGCACGCACAAAAACGGGCCGGGGCGCAGTCAGCACGTCTTGTAAGGTCAGACACGCGCAGGATTGCGTTTGGCTAATGCTCGGGCAGCTTTTTTTAAGCCATGGAATCGCACGAAGTCATCCGGGAAGTTCTCAAAAAAACCAGCGCGAAGCAGGTCGCCGCCGATCTGCAACTCTCGCTCTCGCTGATTTATAAATGGGCGGAGCTGCCTGAGGACGATGCCGGGAGCGGGGCGAATAATCCCTTGGATCGAGTTGGGCAGTTGATCCGCAGCACGCGCGATGAACGCATCGCGCAATGGGTGGCGGGGCAGGCCGACGGTTTTTTTATCCGCAACCCTGCGCAACTGGCGCCAAATCAGCCCTTGATTCCGATGACCAACGGGATCGTGCAGGAATTTGCCGATATGCTGGCGACGATCGCGATCTCTTCGGCGGACAGCGTGATCACTAAAGACGAAGCCAAAAAAATCCGCGCGCGCTGGGAGGAACTGAAAAGCGTAACGGAAGGTTTTGTGCGGGC
>CAMDRP010000017.1 GCA_945906965.1 Opitutus sp. GAS368
CGCGCCACGTTATTTTATCCAGAGTGCGATATTCTGGGCGACGCTGGGCGTTTTGATCATCGAAATGAAAGTCGCGCCGGCGCGGTTTTGGCGGATGTGTCTGCCGGTGATCGGGCTCGTGGGCATCTTTAACATTGTGGCGACGCAACGTTACTTGCCGGTGGCGGAACGGTTTTTCCGGCAGCGCTTGGAGGCGATTCGCTATTACGATAAATGGCTGACGTTGGCCGGTGCGCCCTATGCATTGCACCCGGACGCGGCGCTCGCCGATCGCGTCCTCAAGGCCGCCGCCCAACGCGGCATCTTTCGCCTCCAATCGCGTTCATCGCCGCCGATTGCGGTGAGATTGCCTGCTAAAGAGATGGCGATGGATTACTATCTGGATGAAGTCTCTATCGGTAGCGGGCGGATTCATATCCGTGGCTGGATGCTCCCGCGCGGGCCTTGGAAGGACGAATATCGTCCGCACCTTGTTTTCAAAGCGGGGGATAGCGAATTCGTTTTCCGCGGCCGACGTGAGCGTCGATTGGATGTAGCCGAGCTTTATAAACGGCCTGAGGCCGAGGAGGCGGGGTTTCTTTTTGTGATTCGCCGGGTTGAATTACCGCCCACGGAGCTGCAAGTTTCGCTGGAGTTGCGCTCGACCAAACAAGCGATCTTCACCCACACCGACCATCGCATCAATAATCAGGAGAATTTTAATCCTGCGCCGTTGGCTGCGTTACCGCCTTCGCTTTGGAAGCCATCTCGGCAGATTTTTATTGGGGTGCTACCCTGATCCAGCACTGCTGAGTCGAATCTACGCCGACGGTTAGGCCGAATCCGAACTCGCTTGCCGGCGGAGATTATCGAAGACGATTGCGGCGGCGACGCCGGCGTTGAGCGATTCGGCGGCGCCGTAGCGCGGGATCGTCACGCGGCGTGTGATCAACGCCGCGACCGCCGGCGACAACCCGCGGCCTTCACTGCCGATCACGATCACCGCATCGCGCAACGCCGGGAGCTCATGCACATCGTCGCCGGTCAGATCGCAACCGAGTACGGGCACGTTTAACCCGACGAGTGCGGTCGCGAGTTCCGCGGTGTGCGCACGCACGCGGGCGAAGGAGCCCATACTGGCGTTGATGACTTTTTGGGAAAAGAGATCGGCGCAATCGGGCGAGAGTACGACGCGCTCCAGCGCAAACCAATCGGCGAGCCGTAGCAGCGTGCCGACATTACCGGCGTCTTGCACGCCATCGAGGGCGAGCGTGAGACCACGGTTGAGATCGCTTGGCGCGAGCGCGGTGCGCGTGATGGCGCCGACAGCGAGTACGGACGACGGAGCGGGAAAATGACTGGCTCGCGCCATTTCTTCAGGCGTTAGGCCGTGAGTTTTGTAACCGGTCCAAGCGGGCGTGCCGTAGATTTCGGAAAACGGAAAGTTGGCCGCGAGGAGTTCGGCAACGACTTTTTCGCCTTCGACAACGTAGAGGCCGAGTGCTTCCCGGTTTTTTTTCTCGCGTAAGGAGCGGAGGCGTTGGAGATCGGCTTTGGTCGGCATCGCGGATAACACCATGACGGGCTGCGGGGTCGCGGCTCAAGCGCGGGTTTGCGCCCCGTGGGAGAAAACGTCCACGCTCGGCCGATGAATCGGAGTGCAACGCCCCCTCTTGGAAATAGGCGCGGTCTCGCGCTGGCGCTTGGCGGCCTGCTGGTGGTGATGGCGTGGGCGGGGAGTTTCGGCGCGCCGTTCGTCTTTGATGACATCGCGGCGGTGCGGGAAAATCCCACGCTGCGCGCATGGGGTAAACTCGGCGAGGTGCTGGCGCCGCCGGCGGGACTATCGGTGAGCGGCCGTCCGGTGGCGAATGCGTCGTTGGCGTTTAGTTATGCGCTGAGCGGGGAGCAACCGTGGGGTTATCACGCGGTCAACCTCGCGCTGCATCTGGCGACGGCGGGGTTGTTGGCGGGAGTGGTGCGGCGGACGTTGCGGCGGCCGGGGCTGCGGGAAAAATTTGGCGCAGCGGCGGATGAACTCGCGCTGCTGGTGGCGGCGGTGTGGGCGCTGCATCCGTTGCAGACGGCGACGGTGACGTACGTGATGCAGCGCACGGAAGGACTCGCGGGATTCTTCGCGGTGGCGACGCTTTATGGTTTTTTGCGCGGCGTGGAAGGTGAGCGCGGTGGCCGAGGTTGGTTGGTGGCGGCGATCGTGGCGTGCGCGCTTGGGATGGGGAGCAAGGAAGTGATGGTCGTGGTACCGGTGATGGTATTTTTCTATGATCGCACGTGGGTCGCGGGAAATTTCGTAGCCGCGTGGCGAGCGCGGAGACTTTTTTACGCAGGACTGGGCGCAACGTGGCTGGTGCTTGCGGCATGTCTACTGGCGAAGGGCCGCGATGGGTCGGCGGGATGGGATGCGGGCATGAGTGTGACGGCGTATGCGCTCACGCAGGGCGAGGCGATTTGGCGTTACCTCGGGCTCGTGGTGTGGCCGGCGCGGCTGGTTTTTGATTACGGCACGGAGCTTTCGATCAATTTCGTGGCGGTGGCCGGAGTTGTGGTGTTGATCGGGGCGACGGCGTGGGCGCTGGTGCGGCGGCCGGGGGCGGGTTTTTTGGGCTTTCTATTTTTCGCGCTGCTCGCGCCGAGTTCGAGTTTCGTACCGGTGGCGACGCAGACGATGGCGGAGCATCGGATGTATCTGCCGCTGGCGGTGCTCGTGAGCGCGGCGGTGCTCGGGGCCTATGCGTGGCTCGGGCGGCGGAGTCTTTGGCTGTGGGCGGCGGTCGCGCTGGCGGGTGGCGTGGGGACGTGGGTGCGGAATCTCGATTACCGCAGTGAGCGGGCGATCTGGGCGGACACCGTGGCGAAGCGGCCGGGGAATGCGCGGGCGCACTTTAATCTCGGCGTGGCGTTGAGCGCGGGCGGCGACAAAGCGGGCGCGCGGGCGGCCTGGGCGGCGACGCTGCGGATCGAACCGGCGCACGTGGGCGCGTCGGCGAAGCTGGCGGAATCGCTGGCGGAGGCGGGGCGCGCAGAGGAGTCGCTCGGATATTTTGAAACCGCGGCGCGGGGAGGGCGGAGCGATGGAGTTTTTCTGAATAACTGGGGGAGTGCGTTGCTGGCGGCGGGGCGGGCGGCGGCGGCGCGGGAGAAATTTACAGCGGCGCAAGGGCGCTTGCCGGAGTCGGCGGAGGTGCGGTTCAACGTGGGCAACGTGCTGGTGGCGCTCGGGCGCGGGGCGGAGGCGATCGAGGCGTTTCGCGCGGCGGTGCGGCTGCGGCCAGAGTATGGAGAAGCGCACTACAACCTCGGCGTGGCGCTGAGCGGGGCGGGCCAGTATGGGGCGGCGCTCACGGAATTTGAAACAGCGCTGCGGCTGGTGCCGGCAGATGAATCGGCGCGGCGGAACGTGGCGGCGTTGCGCGCGTATTTGCGCAAATAAAAAGGCGGCGCCGGAGAGGCGCCGCCTGAAGGAAGGAACAGATTTCGAGCTGCGGCTTAGTTGCGGTCGAGGAACGGCAACTTGATCGCGTCGAGGTTGGCCGTGAAGGAGAGGACGTAGCTGGCGCCGAAGTCGCGGCGGGTGAGGAGGCGGCCGGAGAGGTAAGTCTTGAGCGACGGATCTTTTAAGATGTTCGAGCCGGTGAGTTCGAGCGCGTAAGAGCGGTTGAAGCGGTAGCGCATCGTGAAGTCCCAGCGCTGGTGGCGCGCTTCGATTTGGCGGCGGAGATCAGTGGTCGAGGCGCCTTGGGCCGTGCGGTAACCGCTCGGTTTAATCTCCGTGCGGGCTTGCAGGTAGAAGCCGCGCGCCGGCGTGGCGTAGCTAACCCCGTAGCTGGCGTTCCAGTCGTAAAAGTTGTTTGCGACGGTAGGTTTTACGATGAGGCCCTGACGGTTGGGGGCTTGGCCTTTATAGTTCTTGGTGTAGTTGACGAAGACCTCGATGCCTTGGATGGCTTGGGGTAACGCCTTCAAGTAGGGCTTGAGCGGTTGGCGGCCGCTAATTTCTAGACCCTCGAAGAAACCCTTGCCGCCGTTTTCCTGGGTATTGAGGACGTAGCCAGCGTAGGCGCCGTCGAAACCGTTATCGTCACCGGGCTCGACGTACGTTTGCTCGTTGATGATGTAGTCCTTGATGTTCTTGCGGAACCAACCGACCGAAAGCACGCCGGCCGATGCGGTAAAATATTGGAGTTCGGCGTCGAGATTTTGAGAATATTGGGGAGTGAGGGCGGTGTTGTTGATGCTGATGTTGGGAATCGCCGCGGTATCATTGACCGTCGTGTTTGGCAGAATCGTTTGTACGCCGGGGCGAGACATGGAGCGAGTCGACGCGATCCGGAAGACCAGATCCGGCGTGAAGCGGTAGGTGAGCTGCGCATTGGGGAAGTAGTCGAGGTAGTCGCTGGTCGCGCGCTGGGTCTGGGAGTAGATGGCCTGGAACCACGGTTTGGAATTGGTCACAAGCCCAGTGCCGAGCGAAGTCTTGCGGACGGCGCCACGGGCAAAGTTCTCCGTCTGCTCGGCACGCACACCGAGGAGGAGCGTGAGGCGGTTGGTGATCTTCACGGTCGCCGAGGTGTAGGCGGAGGTGATGACCTGGGTGATGCTCTGGGAATTGACGGCTTGGCGCTGGACGTTGGTGGGCTGGATGTCTTGGAACGCGTTCGGGTATTGGCGCATGTAGGCCGCGACTTTGTAGGGATCGATGAGCGGTGGGGTCTTGATGCCGAAGAGAAATTTGTCGCCGTAGGTGGTGTCGGCAAAGGAGGCGGCGTTGATGAGCTCGTCGCCGCTGGCGGCGATGCCGTCCGGTCCGCGGAAATCGAGGACGATCTGCCCGGCGGCCTTGCGGCGTTGGATGCGGTAGAGGCCCGCGCCAGACCGGAACTCGACGGGGAAGCGCCATTCCGCGAAGTTGCCGCGGAGGTCAGTCTTCAAGTTGATCGTTCGGTCGTTTTGAAAACGGGGCGAGGTCTGGAGGCCGAAGCTAGATTGGTCGTAGCTGTTAAGATTGTAGAGATCGGGGCCGGCCAACTGGGTCAGGTTCGTGGGGGCGGCGCGGTCTGGCGTGCCTTGGATACGGTAGGTGACGCCTTTGGTTGGAATCAGATTCCACTGGGCGGATTGGATCATCTCGGGCAGATCAGCGACCTTGGAGTCGGATTTACTGTAGTTGGCTGTGGCGTCGAGTCGCCAGCGACCCAGGGTGTGGCGAAGGCCGAGGTTGTAGGAAAAATTGGCGCTGGTGTAGTCGGAGTAATCGGCGAAGACATCGACCTGACCGTTTTGTACGGTGGTATCTGTCGCCGAAGCGCCGGGCAGAAGGGTGCTTTGCGAGGTGCCTGTGGTGATGGGCCTAAGGCGGAACGTATGGCTACGGTTCTGGCTGAGGTAACCATTGTAGGTGAAGCCGGCGTTAAGTACGGTGCGCGCTCCGAGTTTGTAATCGGCCCGGAGGCTGCCGTTGCGGCGGAACTTAACTTGTGGGCCATCGACGAGGGTAAAGGTGTCGAGGCGGACTGGCACGGCATCGGTGAGCGGGGCGGCGGTGGTGCCGGTGGCCAGGGCGGTGTAGCCCACGCCGTTGTTGTGGGACGGGTTGATGTTGTTGGTCTCGGCGTAGGAGAAGGTGAGGCCGAGGGTGTTCCGCAAGAAAGCCTCGGAGTACACGACGCTGGCGCCGGGCTTCAGGCGGTTGGTGGGACGGGTGCCGGGACCGGCGACGTCTTTGAAGGTGAGCATCTCGCTATTGGCGTTGATCAGCAAAACGGTGCGGAATACGCGGCGCTTTTGGTCGAAGGCGTTTTTCGTGACGGCGTTGATCACGCCGCCGGTGGAGGGGGCCATCCAGGGGGGCGGGGCTTTGTAGACTTCGACGGACTCGATGTTGTTGATGCTGGCCTGAGTGAATTCGAAGGCGCGGCTGGAGGCGTCGGACGAGCCGGTGCTGGAGCGCGGCGGGGAGCCGGCGGCGGCGGGCGTCTGACCGTCGATGGTGAAGAGCGTGGCCTCGGGATCTTGGCCGCGGACAGACACGGTGGCCGCGTCGGCGTTGGAGTAGTTCACGAGGAGGCCGGGGACGTATTTGAGGAATTCACCGATGTTGCCCTCGGGGACCTCCCCAAGCATGTCGGCAGAGATGGCGGTCATGAAGTAGTCAGCTTTCTTCTGTTTGTTGACCTGGGCGGCGTTGCCCTCGATCTCGCTGGCGACGACGAACGCGCCGAGTTTGTAGATACCGGCGGTAAGTGCGAAATCTTGGGCGACGTTTTGTCCGGCGCTGACGGTGACGGTTTGTTTTTGGCTATCGAGACCCGCGTAAGAGACGGCGGCGGTGTAGGTGCCGGGTTTGACGTTGAGTAAAGTGTAGGAACCGTCGCGGTCGGTGAGGGCTCGGTAGGCGGTGCCCTCGAGCAGGACCTCGGCTTCGCCAAGATATTGATTGGTGGCCTGATTGGAGACGCGGCCCGCGAGGTTGCCGGTCGTGGCGGAAGCTTGGGCGCCGAAGGCCGCAGGCATGACGGCGGCGACGGCCAAGGCAAAGTACGCGAGGTAACGTGAGATTTGGAAACGTTTCATAATGCTATCAATCATCGGTCAGGGTTTGCGGTCAGGGGACGCAGTCTCGGCGGAGGTTTAGGCCGCGGTTCTGTTGGCCGGTTATTCAACGCTTTGGAGCGGGGTGGGCCGAGATTCATTTCCCTCGGACAGTCTGATCTTTCGGCACTCGATGAAACGCGCGGGTTGCACCGGCGCTTAAAACAGCTCAGGTGTGAGCTACCCCCATGAATCGAAGAACCTTCATTCAGAGCACATTAGCGGTCGGAGCGTTCAGCACGGTGAATTTGCAGCTGCGCGGTGAGGATAAAGTTGTGCGAAAATATCGTACGGCGCTGATCGGCGCCGGTTGGTGGGGGGGTAACATCGTCGGCGAAGCTATGGCCAGCGGCCAGTGCGAGATCGTCGGAGTGTGCGACGCCGATAGTCGGGCGATCGAACGCACGCGTGAAAAAATTACTCAGCTCAGCGGCGACCAACCGCGCGGTTATCGTGATTACCGCGAACTCCTCGCCAAGGAGAAGCCCGACATCGTGATCGTGGCCACACCGGATCATTGGCATGCGTTGCCGACGATCGCGGCGGTGCGCGCCGGTGCTCATGTCTACGTCGAAAAACCCACCGCACACACGATCGCGGAAAGCCAGGCGATGGTGAAAGCCGCGCGCGCTTGCGACCGCGTGGTGCAAGTCGGGACTCACCGGCGCACGTCGGCCCACACGATCAGCGCACGCGACTTTATCCGCTCCGGCCGCCTCGGTAAAATTGGTATGGTGCGTTGTTTTATTAATACCCCCGGCAGTGGTCCGGAAAAACCGATCGATAACGAGCCGGCGCCGCCCGAGCTTGATTGGGATTTGTGGTGCGGGCCGGCGCCGCTGCGGCCGTTCAACCGCGGGATTCATCCGCGTGGGCATCGCCAGTACCTCGACTTCGCCAACGGCACGATCGCCGATTGGGGCGTGCATTGGTTTGACCAAGTTTTGTGGGTCACCGATGAGCGGTGGCCGAAGAGCGTGTTTTCCACGGGCGGTCGTCCGATCAAAGGCACTCCGATTTTTACGGCGCAGGCGCAGACGAGTGACGCGCCCGATCACCAAGTCGCGCAATTTGCTTTCGAACAATTTTCGGTCACCTGGGAGTCGCGACTCTTTGGCGGCAACAACGCCGAGAAAGGCGAAGCGGCTGGCTGTTATTTTTACGGGCCAAAGGGTACGATGCACGTGGGCTACCGCCAAGGTTGGACGTTTTATCCTGCCAACAAAGACCCGATCATCCACCAAGAGCCGCAACTCAATCAGCCTGACGGGCAAAATATCCGCGAGCTGTGGGCAGATTTTCTAGATGCGATAAAAACCGGCCGGCGTCCGATCAGCGACATCGAGGAAGGCCATCGATCGACCAACTGTTCGTTGCTCGCAATGATCAGCTTCAAGCTCGGTCGCAGCGTCGAGTGGGACGGCGCGAAAGAAGTGATCCTGGGCGATCCGGCTGCGACGGCGCTGTTGCGCCGCGAGTATCGCAAAGGCTGGGATTATCCTGCGGCGTAAGCGCTGCGCTCGGCGCGCACACCTTGCCATAATCCGAACTAGAGACTTGGCTTTGATTTACCCCATGAATGTTTCGCCACGTTTCGTTTCTGTCCTGATATCGTTGTTGTTTTCCGCGAGCCTCGCTTGGGCCGCTGCTCCTCGGCCCAATATCATTTTCATTTTGGCCGACGATCTGGGCTACGGTGACCTCGGCTCTTACGGACAAAAAATTATCCGCACCCCGCACCTCGACCAATTCGCAGGGGAGGGTATGCGTTTCACGCAATTTTACGCAGGTAACACGGTGTGTGCGCCCTCGCGCAGCGTGCTGATGACCGGTTTGCACATGGGCCACACGCGCGTGCGCGGCAACGCGGGCGTAGAAAATCCTAAGGCGCAGATGTTGCGCACCGGTGATATCACGGTCGCGCGCGTCTTGCAGACGGCGGGTTACACGACTGCGCTCATCGGCAAGTGGGGCCTCGGCAACGCCGGCGACGAGGGCGAGCCCCGCAAACACGGTTTCGATTACTCGTTTGGTTTTCTCAACCAATCGCACGCGCACAACCACTACCCGGATTTTCTGTGGCGCAACGGCGAGCGCGTGGCGTTGCCCAACGTCGTCACGCAGGTCGGGCCGGTCGCGGGCACCGGCTACGCGACCCAACGGGTGGTGTACGCCAGCGATCTCTTTTTCGATGAGGCGCGAGATTTCATCGCGCGTAGTAAAACGCGGCCGTTTTTCCTCTACCTCGCGCTCACCGTGCCGCATGCCAACAACGAGCGCGCCCGCGTCCTCGGCGATGGCCAAGAAGTACCCAGCTACGGCCCTTACGCGGACCAACCTTGGCCTGATCCGCAAAAAGGCCAAGCGGCGATGATCACGCGCATGGATGCCCGCGTCGGCGACCTCATCACGCAGCTAAAAACGCTCGGACTCGATGACAACACATTGGTGATTTTCTCGAGCGATAACGGCCCGCACCGCGAAGGCGGCCCGTTGCACAACCCCGAGTTTTTCGCGGCGAGCGGCCCGCTCAACGGCACGAAGCGTGCGCTCACCGACGGCGGCATCCGCGTGCCCTGGATCGCGCGTTGGCCGAGCAAAATCAAAGCCGGAGCCGTCTCGGCGCACGTCGGATACTTCGGCGACGTGATGGCGACGCTCGTTGAACTCACGGGCGCGACGGCGCCCAAAATTTTGGACAGCATCAGCCTCGTGCCCGAGTTGCTCGGCCGCGGCGAACAGGCCAAACATCCGTACCTTTACTGGGAATTTCACGAAAAAGGATTCAGCCAAGCCGTGTTGCTCGACGGCCGCTGGAAAGGCATCCGCTTATTGAAACCGAGCGCGCCGATTCGGCTCTTCGATTTACGGCACGATCTCGGCGAAAAGACGGATCTCGCCGCGCAGCAACCTGAGCTGGTGGCCCGCGCCGCTGCGGTCATGCGCGAGGCCCACGTGGATAACGAATTTTGGAAAGCACCCAAGTCGTAGCAGGCGAAAATACGTTTGGCTTCACTGCCAGCGACCGCGAGGGTGGGTGCATGTTGGTACGTTCTCCGCAGGCCGCGTTGCAGCGGCTCTTTGATGAAGTGGGCTCGGTCGATCAGATCGGGATCGATGAGCGCGTCGTGAAATACGGCACGCGTTCGGTCAAAAAAGCCGCCAAGCTCTGGGGCTTGCGCACCGCCGTCACGATGGTCGACCTCACGACCCTCGAGGGCAAAGACACGCCGGGCAAAGTCGCTTCGCTCTGCCAAAAAGCTCTCCGCCCCCACGACGACGCGAGTATCCCGCCCGTCGCCGCCGTGTGTGTTTATTCCTCGATGGTGCGACACGCCCGTCGGGCGTTGGGCAATAATTCAGCCGTGCGCATTGCCTCGGTCGCGACGGCGTTTCCGAGCGGTCAAGCTCCCTTGAAAACCCGCCTAGCCGAAGTCAAAGCCGCGGTCGCCGACGGGGCCGACGAGATTGACATGGTGATTAACCGCGGGGCTTTTCTTGCGGGAGAATTTGACCGCGTGCAGGACGAGATTTCCGCCGTCGTGACCGCGTGCGGCGCCGCCACGCTCAAGGTGATTCTCGAAGTCAGTGAACTCGAAACCTACGATAGTATCCGTGCCGCTTCGTTTTTAGCGATGCGCGTGATCCGTCCTGGTGATTTTATCAAAACCAGCACCGGCAAAACCTCGCTCAACGCCACCCTCGGCAACAATCAGGTAATGCTCGAGGCGATCCGCGATTTCTACCTCGATACGGGTGTCGCTATCGCGATGAAACCCGCCGGTGGCATTCGCACGGCCAAGCAGGCGCTCACGTTCTTGATCGCCGTGAAAGAGACGCTCGGCGATGCGTGGCTCAACAACGCGCGCTACCGTTTCGGCGCGAGTTCGCTACTAAACGACTTGCTCCGCCAGCTTGAGAAAGAAAAAACCGGCGCGTATCAGGCGCCGTATTATTTTAGCGAAGCCGCTGAAAGTTATTAAACCAGCCCACTCATTTTTCGTTCGCCCATGCCCTCCGCACCCGTCGCTAAGAAATCATCCCGCACACCTCAGCGCGTCGCCTCTCGAGCCGGCCGCCGTGCGCCCGAACTTATTTTCGGCGATCTCTGGGCCTTTGATCCTGCGCCCGAATCGGCCGATCCGAAGCTGAAGCCGCGCTACGATCTTTTCATTAACGGCAAATTCGTCGCACCGAAGGGCGGCAAATATTTCGACTCCATTAATCCAGCCAACGAGCGGAAACTCGCCGAAATCGCGCTCGCCAGCCCAGCCGATGTCGATGCGGCCTACGCCGCCGCGCAGCGCGCGGCCAACGGCGTTTGGGGGAAAATGCCCGGCCGTGAACGCGCGAAATATCTCTACCGCATCGCGCGCCTCTTGCAGGATCGCGCGCGGGAATTCGCCGTCGCGGAGACGCTCGACGGCGGTAAACCGATCAAGGAATCCCGCGACTTCGACGTACCCATGGCCGCCGCGCATTTCTTTTATCACGCCGGCTGGGCCGATAAACTCGAGTATGTCGCCCCTGGTCGCCGAGTCGCGCCCCTCGGCGTCGTCGGGCAAGTGATCCCGTGGAATTTCCCTTTGCTCATGTGCGCGTGGAAACTCGCGCCGGCGCTCGCCATGGGTAACACTGTTGTCCTCAAGCCCGCCGAAACGACTTCGATCACCGCTTTGAAACTCGCGGAGATTTTTCAAGACGCCGGCCTCCCTCCCGGTGTGGTGAATTTCGTGACTGGCGCCGGCGATGTTGGTGCCGCGGTTTTGAATCATCCCACGCCCGCCAAGATTGCGTTCACGGGCTCGACCGAAGTCGGGAAAATTATCATGCGCTCGCTCGCGGGCTCCGATAAAAAAATGACCATGGAGCTCGGCGGTAAGGCGGCCAACATCATCTTCGACGACGCGCCGCTCGATCAAGCTGTCGAGGGCATCGTCAACGGCATCTTTTTTAACCAAGGCCACGTGTGCTGCGCCGGCTCACGTTTACTCGTGCAGGAAGGCATCGCGGAAAAAGTCCTAGCGAAGCTGAAAGCCCGAATTCGCACGCTGCGCGTCGGTGATCCGCTCGATAAAAACACCGACATCGGCGCGATCAACTCGCGCGAGCAGCTCACCAGGATTCGCGCGTTGGTCGCGGCCGGTGTGAAGGAAGGTTGCGCGATGTTTCAACCCGATTGCGCGCTCCCGCCGAAAGGTTTTTATTTCCGCCCCACAATTTTCTCCGGCGTGAGCATGAGCAGTCGCGTCGCGCGTGAAGAAATTTTCGGACCCGTGCTCTCGATCCTCACGTTTCGCACCGTGGATGAAGCGATCGAGAAGGCCAACAACACCGCCTACGGCCTTAGCGCCGGAGTTTGGACCGACAAAGGCTCACGTATCTTGAAACTTTCGACCGAGCTGAAGGCCGGCGTCGTCTGGGCGAACACCTATAACAAATTCGATCCCGCCTCGCCCTTCGGCGGCTACAAAGAAAGCGGCTTCGGTCGCGAGGGTGGCCGGCAAGGTCTGCTCGATTACTGCAAACTCATCTAAGCGAAAGCACGCACCATGGCCCGACTTCCCATCACCAAGACCCCGAAAGTTTACGTTGGCGGCGCGTTCATTCGCTCCGAGAGCGCGCGCGTGTTTGCCTTGCGTGACGCCGCCGGCGAATTTTTCGCCAACATCCCACAATGTACGCGCAAAGATCTGCGCAACGCCGTCGAAGCCGCCGCCAAGGCCGGCCCCGGCTGGGCCAAACGCACTGCGTACAACCGCGGCCAGATTCTCTATCGCCTCGCCGAAATGATCGAGGCCCGCGCCAGCGAAATGGCCGCCGCGATCGCGCTTGGTGGCGCCACTCCAGCTGCCGCCGCTCGCGAAGTCGCGGCGGCCGTGGATCGCCTCATCTATTACGCGGGCTGGACCGACAAATATGAACAGGTGCTCGGCAACGTGAACCCCGTCGCTGCGCCTTATTTTAATTTTACTGTTACCGAGCCGATGGGCATCATTGGTGTGATCGCACCCGATGAAGCGCCGCTACTCGCGTTGATTTCGCTCTTCGCGCCCGCGATCACTAGCGGTAACACCGTCGTTGCCCTCGCTTCGACGACGCAGCCATATCCGGCGATTCTCCTCGGCGAAATGTTGGCAACCAGCGACCTGCCGGGTGGCGTGGTTAATTTGCTGACCGGGTTCCGCGCGGAAATGATTCCCACGTTTGCGACGCATATGCATCTGCGGGCGATCAGCGCCGTGGTGAACGCCGCCGAGCGTAAAGCACTCGCCCTCGGTGCCGCTGAAAGCGTCAAACGCACGATCTTGCTTAAGGCCGAGGAGAAACGCGACTGGTTCGCTAGCGGCGCGCAGAGCGTCGATGCGATCCGCGACACGCTCGAGTTCAAGACCACGTGGCACCCCGTCGGCGCCTGAGTCTGCAATTTGGCCCGCGGCGTTTTAACGTTCTAGAAACCGGGCGATCTCTATCTGCGTCGGCATCGACGGAGCGGTGCCGAATTTCGTGACGGAGAGCGCGGCGACTGCGTTGCCGAAACGGGCGGCGGCGAGTAGGTCGCCGTTGAATTTCACAAGCCCCGCCGCGAAGCCGCCACAAAACGCGTCGCCCGCGCCCGTGGTGTCCACGACCTTGACGCGGTGCGACGGAATTAACGTCGGGCCATCGGGGCGCGAGACGAAAACCCCTTTGGCGCCAAGCGTGATGAGGACATGGGTCACGCCCAGCGAACGGCACAAGGCGTGAAGTTTCGCGGCGGGTAGTGACGCGACGCGGGCGGCGGAAATTTTTTTCGCACCGCTTGCGGCGCGGAGATTTATGAGCGCAGCGAATTCGGATTCGTTGGGAATGAGAATATCGACGTGGCGAAGTAACGCGGGTTCGAAGTCGGCGCGCATCGGCGCGGGGTTATGGATCGTGACGGCGCCGGCGCGGCGGGCGGCGCGAAGGACGGCGGCGACGGTGCGGAGATCGTTTTCGTGTTGGGTGACGACGACGAGCGCCGAGCGGAGTGCGGCGACGGGCACATCGGCGGGGCGCAGCGCGGCGTTGGCGCCGAGGGCGACGATGATTTCATTTTGCCCGCAGGCGTTGACGAGGATCGCAGCTGTGCCGGTGGCGTGCGGCGGTTTTTTGACGAAGCAAGCGGCGATGCCTTCGGCGCGGTAAAATTTCTTCGCATCGGCGGCGAAGGCGTCATGACCCACGGCGCCGATGAACAGCGTGCGTGCTCCGGCGCGGCCGGCGGCGACGGCTTGGTTGGAGCCTTTGCCGCCAGGACCTGTGACAAAGGTGCCCACGACGGTTTCGCCGGCGTGAGGAAATGCGGCGCACTGCCACGTGAGATCTTGGACGAAGCTACCGACGACGACGACTTGGGGTTGCATGAATTAAACCTAGTTCCGGCACCAACGCTGACAAGCTGCCCGCGAGATTTTTCGCGGGTCGTATCCTTGTTTATAATTGCGGGTCAGACCCGAGCCTACGTTAAGGAATCGACAAAAATAAGGGTGCGCCCGGGCCGACGGGCCAGCCGAGGAGCACCCACGTGACGAGCAGTAGCGACCAACTCAGCAAGAACGCTAAAGTGTAAGGCAACATTGTCGCGGTCATGGTGCCGATGCCGGCCCGCGGCTCGTAGCGTTGGACGAACATGAGCACGAGGGCGAAGTTAGACATCAGAGGTGTGATAATGTTGGTGCAGCTATCACCGACGCGATAGGCGGCTTGGGTGAGTTCGGGTGAGTAACCGAGCAGCATGAACATCGGGACAAACACAGGCGCGAGTATGGCCCATTTTCCGGCGGCGGAGCCGATCATGAGATCGATGCTCGAGGTGAGTAAAACGAGGCCGATGAGTAACGGTACCGGACCGAGATGCAGGCTGCGCAAAACATCGGCGCCGTTGACGGCGAGAACGACGCCCAGATTCGTCCAGTTAAAGAGATTCACGAACTGGGAGATGAAGAAAATAACCACAAGATAGCCGGCGACGACCTCCATGTTTTTTTGCATGCCTTCATAGATGGTACGATCGGATCGGATGGTGCCCGCCGCGATTCCGTAGGCGAGGCCGGGGACGAGGCCCACGAGGAAAATAAAAAACACCAACCCTTTGACGAAGTACGAGCCGATGAATCCGGGCTTGGCCGGATCTTGCAGGAAGCCGCCCTGAGGCAGCAGGCCCGCGAGGACAAAAACGATGAGCAGGAGAAGCCCGGCACCGGCCCAACGCAGGCCGCGATGTTCGGCGGGGCTGAGGGGGACGAGAGGTTCGGGTGGGACGTTGCCTTGGTAGCGGCCGAGGCGCGGCTCGACGATGCGTTCCGTGACGATGGACGCGACGGTGGTGACAAGAAAGACCGACGCGCTGAGGAAAAAATAATTGGCCATCGGCGTGACCGTGTAAGCGGGATTGATGATGCGGGCGGCTTCTTGAGTGAGGCCGGCGATAATCACATCGGTGGGCGAGATGAGGAGGTTGGCCGCGAAACCACCGGAGACGCCGGCAAAGGCCGCGGCGATACCGGCCAGCGGATGCCGTCCGACGGTCAGAAAAAGCGCGGCGCTCATTGGCAGGAGCAGCACGTAACCGATGTCGCCGGCCGTGTGGGACATGGCGCCAGAGAAAACGACGATCCACGTGAGCAGACGGCGCGGAGTCGCATGAACAATTAAGCGCAGCACCGCGCTAAGCAGGCCGCTGTGTTCGGCGATGGAAAGTCCCAGCAGGCAGACGAGTACGGAGCCCAAGGCCGCGAAATTAATGAAATTAGGCAGGAGTCCCAGAATGATGCGTTGCAGTCCCTCGACGGAGAGTAGGTTAGTGACGGCAATGACCTTGTGGGTGACCGGATTTTGAACTGTAACGCCGAGCTGGTGGCATAACCATGAGGCGAGAACCACCAGTAGGCTTAGAATTACGAAGAGAGAAGCTGGGTGGGGTAGGGCGTTGCCGATGCGCTCGACGCGGTTGAGCAAGCGTTGAAACCAAGGGGCAGGTGCAATCGTGGTCATGCGGTAGGGGTAGATAACGAGCGGGTGTAACCACAGAAATCTTGGGTGATGGCGGCGAGGGTGGCGCGGAGGGCGTTGAAATTGAGGCTGCGGGCGCCGACGGCTTCATCGAGATAGAGCGCGCGATTGAGCTCGATTTGCACGCTGTGACGACCGCGCGCGGGTTGACCAAATGTGCCGACGAGATCGCCACCGCGATACGGGTCGTTGATTTGGACGCTGAGGCCGGCCGTGCGGAAACGCTGGGCGAGCCAGTTTGTAATCGCAGGATCGGTGGTGGTGCCGAGGCGGTCACTGACGACGACATCGGGGCGCGGGGCGCCGCCGTCGACGTTCATCTCGTTACCGCGAGATTTCATGGAGTGGAGGTTGAGATGATACGCGACCTGATGGCGCGTGTGGATCGCATCGAGCGCTGCGGCGAGGGCGGCGCGATAAGGGCGGTAGTGTTGCGTGATGCGCTGCTCGACGGCAGCGACGCTAAGCGGGCGATTTTCCATCGGAATGCCCGGCAACGCGAGACGGCGAATGAGGCCCATGCCGCGGCGACTGTAATCGGTGGGCGCGAGCGGGCCCGGCCAGGGAGCGTCGACGAGCGCGGGGTCGAGGTCAGTCTCGGCGCGGTTGGTGTCGATGTAGGCGCGTGGAAATGTAGCGGCGAGTAGCGTAGCCCCGGCGGCCGGAGCATCACTCCAGAGTTCGTCGACGAACAAATCGCACGCCGTGAGAATCGCCGAGTGGGGCGCGGCGGGCTGAAAATCAGCCGGCCAATCGAAGCCGCTGTGCGGTGAATCCAGCAACACGGGCGCGGCGATGGCGCTCGCACGGGGTGCCTTGAGGATAAACGAAGGCGCGGCGGATGGAATCATACGAAGCGGCGCATCGTGATAACGCCGTTGGTATCAACCGACGGGCAGCGAAGAATCTGCGGGATTGCTCGCCGCTTTGTAGAAAAGCACGGTGTGGCCGACGGCGCCGACGCAGGTGCAGTGACCCTGGGTCTCAATCTGCGTGGTGAGTGCGGAACGAGCAGCGCGGTCCGCGTCGCCAACAAAGCGCAGTTTAATGAGATCGTGGGCCCGGAGGGCGCGACTGAGCTCGGTGAAAAAAGCGGGCGTGAGGCCCTCTTTGCCGACTTTAATGGTCGCTTCGAGTTTCTGGCCGAGGCCGCGGAGCTTGGATTTTTGCGCGCCGGTGAGGGAAAGGTTTTCCATGTAAGAAAGACGCATGACAGGCTCGGGCGCCGCTGCAAGCCAGACGACCTAGGCTTCGGAAGCGCCGGCCCCGTCGGCAGGATTAAAAAAATCGAGCGGCAACACCTGCCATTGACCCGGCGTGAGCGCGCCGAGGTCGAGCGTGCCGAAGTGCGTGCGATGTAGCGCGATCACTTCGTGGCCTTGGCTGGCGAACATGCGACGAACTTGATGATAACGCCCTTCCGTGAGGGTTAGTTCGGCTTCGCGCATAGAAATCATCGTGAGCCCGGCCGGAGCGCAGGGCGTTTTTTCCTCGGGCAGCATGAGCGTACCGGTGGCGAATAGAGCGGCAATCTCTGTCGCGCGCGTGGGGCTGAGATTGCTGGCGAGCGTCGCGCGGTAGCGTTTGGGGATTTTGTGCTTCGGCGAAGTGAGCCGGTGGACGAGCTGGCTTTGGTCGGTGAGGAGAATGAGGCCCGAAGTGTCTTTATCGAGGCGACCGATGCTGGTGATGACAGGATTGCGGCGCTGCCAGCGTGCCGGGAGCAGGCTGTAAACGTTGGGCCCTTCGCGGAGTTCGTGGGAGCAGACGAGGCCGAGGGGTTTATGGAGCAGGAGCAGAAGCCCGTCGGGATGATCTAGGGGTTCGCCGTCGACGAGCACATCGGCCGCATGGGCTTTTTGGGCGGGACCGTCGGCGGTTTCGCCGCGGATGGTAATGGCGCCCGAATCAATCCAATCGCGAGCTTCGCTCCGGGAGCAGTAACCGAGGTTGGCGAGAAGTTGGTCGAGGCGACGCATGTACCGCGTAGTTTGGGCCGTCGCGCACTGGTGGGAAATGTCAAAAATCTGTAAAACAGAAAATTCCGGGCCAGAAATAAGTGTCACCTATTAGGTGACACTTTAATTAGTTTTCGAGGCAACTAAGTGGGTGGGGGCGGGAAACTTTTGCCAGATGGGTGGTTTTGGGGTTTGGAGTTACTAGATTATGCTGTGGTTGCGCGGTTTTATATTTTTATGGGCAGTGGGGTTGCTCACTTTGGGCGTGCTCACGGTGCGGCGCTCGCCGTTGCGCTGGAATTGGAAGTTTGCGCTTCTGGCGGGCGAATTTGGACACTGGCTGGCGTTGGGGGCCTTGGGGGCGGGTGTGGCGACTTGGGTGTTGCGCGATGGGTGCTTTGCATGGGCTTACGTCACGTTGAGCTTAATCTTATCCGCGACAGGGCTGTTGTTGCGGCCGACGGTGGAGGCTTGGCGTATAGGCAAGGTCTTGCCGGCGAGGTTGATGTCGGCGTTTGGTGGGGCGAAGCCGACGAGGGAACCGTTTACGTTATCGGGATATTTTGCGTCGTTGCCGGCGCCGGTGGCGGTGGAGACGCGTGAATATGCGCCGGGCTTGAGGTTAGATTTTTTCCGGGCGGTGGAGCGAGCGTCTGCGCCGTGCGTGGTGGTGGTTCATGGCGGCGGTTGGGACGGAGGAGACCGACAGCAACTCGCGGATTTAAATCACTGGTTGGCGCGTCGGGGTTTTGCGGTGGCGGCGATTGATTATCGCTTGGCGCCGCAGTCGATCTGGCCGGCGCAGCGAGACGACACGTTGGCGGCGATTGATTTTCTTAAACGGCAAGCAGTGGAACTTGGAGTGGATGCAGAACGGTTGGTGCTTTTTGGGCGGAGCGCGGGCGGGCAGATCGCTTTGGCGGTAGGTTATGGGATGGCCGATCCGGCCATTCGCGGCGTTGTGTCGTTTTACGCGCCGCATGACATGTTTTTCGCTTACAGTTCGGCGCGGGAGGATGATTTTTTGAAATCACCGCAATTGATGCGCCAATATCTGGGCGGGCCTCCCTCGGTGGCGACGGCGAACTATGAAAGTGCGAGCGGGCATCAAAAAGTGCGTGCAGGTTCGCCGCCGACGTTATTGGTTCACGGCCTGATCGATACGTTGGTGTGGAATCAACACAGCGTGCGTTTGCAGGCGCGTTTGGCGGAGGCGCGGGTGCCGCATGTCTACGTCGAGTTGCCGTGGGCGACGCATGCGTTTGAGTATAATCTCACCGGTCCGGGTGGTCAGCTGGCGACGTATGCGCTGGAACGGTTTCTCCAGGCGGTGACAAGGTGAAATCGTGTGGGTGAAAGATTCAGGCGGCTAAATTTAGCCGCGATTAGGCTCGGCAATGTCAGGGCGTTTTGGGATGGGTAAGTCTCAGCGCGTTAAGCCAAAAAATTTTATGTCACTCTGGGAATACAAGATGATCACGAGCGGCCGAGGCGGATTCGCCTCGCCTGCGCTCATGGAGAAATTTCTGAACGATCTCGGCAAAGAAGATTGGGAGATCGTTTCGTTCCAAATTCAGCCGGATAATATCCTGGCTTTTAACGGTCTCGCGCGCCGCACGACGCAGCGTGACTGGACCTTACAGGACGCCGCCGCGGCCGCGGCTAAACTCGAAGCGGATAAACTGCGCGCCGAGTTTGAATCGAAATTTAAAAATGCGACCTCGAGCGCGTCGACGACCGGAACGGATGAGGGGTCGGATCCGACGCTAGCCGACAAGGCCGCGCCCGAAGATGGTTTCCGCAAGCCGCGTGACACTGAGCGCGATCACGATCCTGAGGCCCACGAGGAAGAACAGGCGAAGGATGAGTGGGACAAGTTGGGCGAAGAGGATGAATTGCCGTCGTTTTTCGATGCGATGAAACCGCACATGCGTCGCAATCAGCGCGGCCCAGGCATGTCGGTGGGCGTGGATTTTCTCGCGAAAAAATGGGACTTCAGTGACGCGGATATTATCGGAGCGCTGCGCGAATGTGGCTTTACGATGCCCGACGACGAAGACTCCGCGCCGGCTTACGTTGAGTACGACGGCGATGTTTATTGGGTAAACATCAACCGCCGCGGCGAACTCTGGATCAACACAAAGGAGAAGCCGCGTCCGGTGTTTCGCTCGGTCAAGGCCACGCCTTATGCGGCACCCGAGGCCGAGGGTTCGGCCCCGGCGCATGCGCAACCTCAAGCCCTCGCAACTCAGCGCGATCCGCTCGCGGATGCGCCGGCGCGCCGCCCCGAGGCTCCGGTTTTTGTGCCGAAGCCACGTGAGACCTCGGCCGCAAAGCCGGTGGCTGAACCGATGTTTCCGATCGAGGGCGCACCTGCGCCTGCGACCACACCCGCCGCGCTGGCGGGTGGACCGCTCGCGCAAGGCCCGGAGTTACTCGACAACGTTCGTCCGCTCATGCGCCGCAATCGTCGCGGCCCTGGCGGCTCGGGTAGTTTACCGTTCCTGGCGCGCGGCCTGCGTTGTTCGGATGCCGATTTGATGGCGGGCTTTGCGACGCTCGGGCTCGTCTTGCCGCCCGTGCCGACCGACAAACCTATTTTTGTCGAGATCGGCGAGCACGTGTGGTGGCTCAATCAGGATTCACGCGGCGGCGTGTGGATCAACGGCCGCGACAAATTAGCCAGCGACACTCCGGCGGCGGACGCGACTCCGAAGACGACTACGCCGCCGGAATTTGTCGCTCCGGTCGCGGCGATTCCGCCTCCGCCGGCTCCCGCTAATGTGTTGAGCGGGGTGCGACTGTTGTTGAAGGAGACGAAGACGGGCGGCTTTGCTGGCAAACTCGACCGTGTCGCCGAAAATCTCGAAAAATCGCCTGAAGAATTACTCGCCGTGCTTCTCAATGCGGGCCTCAAAGTCCCCGAAAAAGCCCGCGAGAAGCCGGTTTTTGTCGAGCACGCGGGTGAAATTTTCTGGCTCAACCTCAACGCCAAAGAAGAACTCTGGATCAATGCCAAGGCCTCGAAATTCACGGCGGCCGAAACCAAGGAAACGGCGTCGGCTGATGGCGATAAAAAAGGGGTTCGACGTCCGCGGCCAAAGAAGAAGTAACTAGATCCACGGGCCTGAGATTTTTCGCGTTATGTTAAACGTCGTCGACCTCACCAAATCATTTACCGCACCCGAAGGCGGGCGGGTGGAGATTGTCCGCGTGCCGCGGTTTGAACTCGCGGCGGGCGAGCAGCGGGCGTTGCGCGGCGAGAGCGGCTCGGGTAAGACGACGTTTCTTCATTTGATCGCGGGGATTCTCGCGGCGGATGGTGGGCGCGCTGAAATTGACGGCGTGGATATGGCGGCGTTGCCCGAAGCCAAACGCGATCGACTCCGCGCGGACAAACTGGGGTATATTTTCCAGACGTTTAATCTCCTCCAAGGGTACACCGTTTTAGAAAACGTGTTGCTCGGGATGAGTTTCGGGCCCCGCGGCGTGGACCGGGCGCATGCAGTTGAGGTGCTTGGGCGCGTTGGATTGGCGCATCGCCTTGGACATTTCCCACGGCAGCTCTCCACCGGACAACAGCAGCGTGTGGCCGTGGCGCGGGCCTTGGCCAATCGCCCCAAACTGGTGCTGGCCGATGAACCCACGGGTAATCTTGACCGCGTGAGTTCGAAAGAGGCGCTCGCGCTGATCCGCGAAGTTTGCCGTGAAAACGGGGCGGCGCTGTTGCTGGTGAGCCACGACGACGGGGTGCTCGCGCAATTTGAAGGCATGCAAGATTTCGCGGTGATCAACGAGGCCAAGACGGTGCGAGGTGGGGTCACCCCGCCCACAACAACGGAGGCGGCAAAATGACGCTGCCCCTAATCATTTATCGTTCGTTACGGCAGCACGCTCTCTCGACGCTCATCACGGCGGGCAGCATTGCGCTCGCGTGCGGGTTGCTCATGACCGTGTGGATGGTGAAGACGCAGGCGCAGGCGGCGTTCGTGTCGACTTCGACGGCGTTTGACGCGGTGCTCGGTGCGCGCGGGTCGAAATTGCAGCTCGTGCTGAATGGAATTTTCCATCTCGAAGCCTCCCCCGGAAATTTGGCTTGGGCTGACTATGAGTTCATCCGGAAGCATCCGGCGGTGAAGACAGCGATCCCGATTGCGGTGGGTGATAACCTGCGCGGTTACCGGATCGTCGGTACGGTGCCGGAGCTTTTTTCTAAAGTGGAATATGCGCCCGGCAAAAAATACGAGTTGCGCGCGGGCGGGAAGATTTTCGCCGACAGTGCCCGGGAGGCCGTGGTGGGAAGTTTCGCAGCCGAGCGGTTGATGTTGAAGATCGGCGACACGTTTCAGCCGTTTCACGGGCTGGCCTTCGATGAGAAAAATCAGCACGAGGAGACCTTTACGGTGACCGGAATTTTGGCGCCGACGAATACGCCGGCGGACAAGGTCGTTTGGATTCCGATCAAGGGCGTGCAGACGATGAGCGGGCACGACCCCAAGGCGGCGACGGATGTGAGTGCGGTGCTGATCCAACTGCGCGCGGCGACGGCGGGCTTCATGCTCGATATGATGATCAACAAGCAGGGTAACCGCATGACGCTGGCGTATCCGGTGGGCGCGATCATGACCGAGCTGTTTGGGAAAATTTCGTGGTTTGATCGCGTGTTGGCACTGGTCGCCTATCTCGTCGCGTTGGTCGCGGCGGGTTCGGTGTTGGCGAGCATTTATAATTCGATGAGCGCGCGGCAGCGGGATCTCGCGATCTTGCGGGCGCTGGGGGCGCGGCGACGGACAATTTTCGGGGCGGTTGTGGCGGAGGCGGCGTGCATCGGCGCGCTCGGCTCGGCGGCGGGATTTGGCATTTATTTCGCATTGATGGCGGGCGTGGCCGAAGTGATCCGCGCGCAGACAGGTGTGGTCTTGAATGTCACGGCGGGGCACGCGGTGCTTTGGGTGTGCCCGCTGGTGATGACGGCGCTGTGTGCGTTGGGCGGCGCGGTGCCGGCGTTGAAGGCGTATCGGACGCCGGTGGCGGAGACGTTGGCGCCGGTTTCTTAAGGCCTGCTCTCGGCGGACGACTCGGCCGGCGCATGGGCAGGCGGGCTCGAGACTTTCAAAAAAGGCGTGGGCACTCGGGAGTATGCGGAGGGGGCTCGTCCATTCGGCGACCCTCTTGGTATCGACGCGAGCGATGCGGAGGGCGTGAAGATCCCTGACTAAACGCCTAAATATTTTCGGGCAGTGGCCCGCGCCCGCTTCAATAATTTGTGCGGCGACAATTCAGTTTAAATGACCCCATCGATCGACGAAGAGAACACGGCTGGTGGTCGTGATAGATGGCAAAAAAAAGCGGAGCCCGGTGAGGGGCTCCGCTGGGAGAACTACCCGACGTGAGTCGGGTGGTAGATTAGAACGACAGGGTCGTCCGGAAGGACCAATTGCGCGCCGGGGAAAGGGCGAACGAGCCTTCGGAGTATTTCTGGTCGGTCACGTTGTAGATACCGAGCGAGCTGTTGACCTTGTAGCCGAACAGTTCCCAAGGATATCCGACGGTGGCGTCGAACACGAGGTAGTCACCGGCTTGGTAACCGCCAGCGAAGGGATTCCAATCCACCGAGCGGGAAACAACCGTCTCGGAGGAGTAGCGCATACCGACGCCGAGATTGAGGCCTCGAGCCATGCCGTTAACAACGCCGTCAACAAAGGTGTATTTGTTGAAGATGTTGAAGCGGAACTCAGGGACGTTCTCGATGCGGGCGTTATAGTAGATGTCCGAGGCGACCTTGGCGGCTGGGGTAGAGGCGTTGTAGACCGTGGTGCCGGGGGCAGCGCGGGTCTTGTCGTAGACGGTCTTGGCGGTCCACAGCCAGGAACCGTTGATGACGGCCTGATAGTTGCGAATCGGAGTCCAGATGACTTCGGCTTCGGTGCCCTCGACGCGGTTCATGAGATCGGTCGTGCGCCAGCGCAGCAGGCGGGTATTGCGGTAAGGCGAACCGACGGGAAACAGCGTGGTGCTGAAGTTGAGCGGCTCTTCAAGATTCGACTGCTTGGCGCCGTCGTCGAGCATCTGGTTTTCGCGTTCGCCGCGGAAGAACGAGAGCGTACCGACGAGCTTGCCGTCGAACTTCGAGACCTTGGCGCCGAACTCCCAGTTCATGCCCTGTTCGTTCTTGATCAGGTTGTAAACTCCGCGGCTCGTGAGGAGACTTTGGAATTGGGACAGGGAGGTGACCGTCTGGCCGAGGTAGCTGAAGGAAGCACCGGGAGTGCCGCCGGCACCGAAGGCGCGGGCTTCGTTATACCAGAGAACTTCATCGCCAACGAACAGGCCGCCGACGCGCCCGGAGTTGAATTTGAAGGTCTTGGAGTTGGAAGCGTAGAGGCTGATCTCTGGGGTGAGGGCGAAGGAAAGGCCGCCCATCCACGAGGCGCCCTTCTGGTCGGAGGGAATACCGCGTTGGTAGCTGATCGAATGACCCCACTCGTTCTCAGGATAGAGATCGGGGCGGAAGTGCATGTCGGGGAAATAGACATACCACGGATAGTTGTTGGACTGGTACTGGCCACGGGCCCAACGCTTCTCTTCGCGGTAACCGGCGAGGAGGGTGAGGCGATCCTTGAACATGGTCGCCTGGTAGTTGACGTAGGTGGAGAGGATCTCGTCCTTGTAACCGTCGAGGGCGTTGCGGTCCTCTTGGTGATAGGCAGTGATGTCGGGGTAGATTTCTGCGCCCGGATCGAAGTTGGAGAAGATTTGGCGGACGGGCTTGATGGCACCGTTGCGGTCGCGGATGACCTGATTGACCGGCACAGCGCCAGCTTCGTAGATCGTGCGGTTGGTGCCAGCGTAGTCCGGATTGGCCGTGGTGTTACGCGCGCCAGGCAGGAACTGCCAGATCGAGTCGGTGACCGTTTGGCCGCCCAAGAAGGTCTGGTAAGGATCGACCTTTTGGAAGCCCAAGAGGAACTTGCTCTTCACGCCCATGAAATCGAATTTCAAGACGGCGTCGACGGTGTGGGTCTGGGCGTAGCGGTTGTAACCGGAAAGATTGCCGGTGCCGACGTTCCAGTTGGTGCCGTTGGCGTAGGGCGTGGTGAGCGCGCCGCCTTGGCCGATGGAGTAATTCTCGGACTTCTCCTTGAAGAAGTTGTAACGGACATCAACCCAGCTGAATGGGCTGATATCAGCGGTGACCGAGAAGTTCTCGATCAAATTGTCGAAGCGGGCGCCACGGCTGGTGTAGTTGAACGCTTCATCGTGGAAGCGTTTGCCGCTCTTGTCGGTGATGTAGGCGCCGCGTTCCACGCTTGTGTAAGCGGGGAGGGACCAGTCGCTGTTCGCGATACGCTTGTTATTGATGTAAGTCGCGTAGGCGAGTGTGGGGGTGGTGGTGGCTTGAACGACGTTGGCCGTGAGAAGATTGCCAGCGTTGGCGACGATCGTGTTGGCGAGGGTCGCGGTGGTCGAGCCGTAGCGACCGGTGCGGGCGGCTTCATTCCAGCCGTTGAAGTCGCTGAAAATCCAGTCGTAGTCGTTCTGATTGAAGCTCTCCTTGGTGAATTCGCCTTCGGCGGTGATCTTCAAGATGCCGCTGTCGAAAGGCACGAGCGAGAGGGACGGATTAATGGTGGTGGAGCGACGGAATTCGTAGCGGCGTTCACCCTGGGTGTCTTCCCACGTTCCAACGACGCGCAGAGCGAGTTTCTTGCTCGCGGCTACGTTTTGGTCGAGGATGGCTTTCTGCCCGGAGCTGTCGCTGACCTGATAGGTCAACGAGCCGAACGTGCGGCCAAATTGGGGGAGCTTGCTGATGTAGTTGATGACGCCACCGGGATAACCTTGGCCGAAGAATACGGCCGCGGGTCCCTTGATGACCTCAACGCGCTCGACGGTATCGAGGTTGTAGGCGGTGTAGCGGAAGATGCCGTTACGCATGAGGCTGTTCACGACGAAACCGCGCATCGTGAAGGTGCCTTGCGGAGTGGCGGAGTTGGCCGGAACGCGCATGGCGAAGCGGGTGTCGCCGGATGCGGCCGCGGTGTAGCGGAACAAATCGGTGAGCGAGCGGGCGTTCGTGTCGTTCAAGAACTCGCGAGAGATAACGGAGACGTTCATCGGGATCTTTTGGATCTCCATGCCGATCTTCGTGGCGGTGGCGGCGTTGGTCTTGAGGTAGCCGTTGTCTTTGTCGGTCTTAACCTCGAACGCGCTGAGCGCTTGCACGCCTTCATCGGCCTGCATACTTGGACGGGCAGCCGGAGCTACTGGCCCAGACGCTTGACGGGTAGCCTGAGCGGCCGGAGCGGCGGCCTGGGTGGAGCTGCCTTCAAGCGCGGCGAGGCGCTTGCGGAGGGCGGCGTTTTCGTCTTGGAGTTTCTTCAAGGCGTCGTTGTCGGCTGCAAAGCCCATGGGGGCCGAGACAGCCATCAACGCGGCCAAACAGGAAACCAAGTATTTCTTGGTCCTGGGTGCGGTGCTGGTTTCTGATTTCATTCTTATTGTGTGGGGGTTGGTCGTTTACCGGTCTTTGCTCAGCGTTGGAGCGCTGTTAAAGGATCGGAAAAAATGAGAAATTAATGCTACAGGGCGAGGCAAAAAAATAAGTCTTTACGCAATTATCTGGCTATTTTGGCTGGTGGCTACCACCAAGCTCGGGGCTACGGTGATGCCGATACGCCCGATGATCTTAGGGTTATCGATGCGCCAGACAAGGTGATCGACGACTTTACGCACCAGCGTGGGCAGGTTGATGTCGAGCGCTGGAGGCAGGTGATCGAGATTGTGGTAGATGACGGGATTGTAATTGCCCAAAATGGCCTCGAAATCGCGTTCGGATTTCACTCCAGCCAACCGCAGCGAGCGAAAGAGCGAGCCGCAGAAGTGGTCGACAGGTACGTAGATGCCGGTCGGGCGGGGGCTGATCTGGCAGAATCGTTTGGCGAGGGCATCGCTCTCTTCGTGGACAGGTACGACCTCGAGGAAGTTAACGGGCTTGGTCTTACCCAGGATGCTGTGGACAGTGAGGCCGAGCTCTTTGGCTTGCTCAAGGAAGGCCTTAACGCGCCAGCCGACGGCGCTGTAACCGGAGTCGGCGGCGATGACGGCGAGCGATTTGTGGCCGTGCTGGTGAAGGTAGTTGGCGGCCATGCGACCGTTGGCGTCGTTGTCGGGTTCGACGAAGTCGCCAGCATAAGTCTGCGAGCGCCGGGTCATGAACCATACGTTGGGCAAGTCGCCGAGTTTGGTGAGGCAGGCCGGGGAAGGTTCCATGCCTTGGATGATCACGCCGTCGACTTGGCGCTCCGCTAGGGCGCGGGGGAGATCATCGGGCGTATCGGTGAACAATACGCTCAGTTCGAGGCGCTGGCGATCGTTGGAATGCTGGGTCTGTAACAGCTGATCCTGGAACCAATTAAAACTGGAGTTTTTCTTCGCGCCGACGAACCAGACGGCAATTTTTTTCGGGGTCGCGAGCCGAGATTTGGGTCCGCGCCGGCGATGGAGCGGCGTGGGGACGTAGTCGGACTCGGTCATCACCGAACGGACGCGCTCGAGCCGGTCGGGCGCGACCAAATGGGGCTGGTTGATCACGCGCGATACGGTCGCGGGCGAGACCTTGGCCTTACGGGCAATGTCAGCGATGAGCAGGGGGGGCATGCGAGATAACCTGAAAGTTTCAGAAAGAATGCACTGAAATCTCGAGGTTTGGTCAAGGGTTTTGTTACTGAACCTTCGGGCGATGGTTGGACGAAAATGTAGCCTTAATGGGCGAATTAAGGGGCACGTTTGAGGGCGCGGCGCCAGGCGCCGGCGTAGGCTTTCCGGGCGGCGATGGCGTCGGGCCACGGGTGAGGATTCGTGCTTACGTGGTAGCCGTGGCTCATCCCTAATTCAGGGCACGTCCAAAGCGTGTTGCCCGGACGTGGCCCTTTCAGCCAGAGCGTGAAAAGGTCTTCGACGAAGGCCAGGTAATCGCAGAATTCGGGGGTGGGGCGCCCGCGACCATCTGTTACCGGCACCTGGCAATGTTGACTGTTAAATGGACGCAGGTGAAACATTTGAGAATGCTGGATCGACTCCGGCCAGGCGAGTAACCGCGCGGAATAGTCTTTCGGCATCACGTGCTTGGATATCGCAAAATGTGAATGATCCCAAGTCACGGGCATGATTTCGCGCGTAGCTTTTTGGTAGAGGCGGACGATTTCGGTGAATTTTTCGGGGGTTTCCGTCGCCGTGTCGCGGTGCACTTCGATATGGACGCCGAGTTCGAGGGAACGGGAAAGTTTGATCAAGCGGACCGCCATGACCGCTGCTTTTTCTGGCGGTGTATCATGGTTAAGTAGCTGAATGTTAATGAAATGAACGCCCAGTTTTTTCTGCGCTTCGAGTCGCGGTTTGGCGACGGCCAAATCCCCGCAATCGAAGCCGCTCATCAGCACCAAGCCGCGTTGATCGGCGCCCGCTTTGAGCTCGGGCGTCACATAGGCGCAGACGCCGTCGAAACCGGCGGCGTCAATCGCATCGAGCTTTTGCGCGAGCGCCCATTCGCGGCGTCTTGAGGGCCAGTCGTGCATCGACCACGGCGAGGCGCATTGAATGAGGCGAGGGGACTTAGGGGTGCTTGAAAGCGTCATTTGAAATTTCATAGAAAATACTGATTGAAATCTGAAAAATGACTAGAAAATTCTGAAACGGGCCTTGCACTTCCCCTAGCCTGCGTTGCTTCTTGTGGGCACCTCATTTTTGGGCGATTTTCTGCGGGTCTACCGGTCCTTTGCTTTAGTTTAATCCCTTACCCCTGCACTTTCAGCCCGCTTTTATCTCTCTGCCACTTGCCCCATGAAACCGTTTATTGATTCCGCCACGTGGATTTGGTCCGCCGAAGGCTCGCACGGAGCGCCGATGCCTGCGGCTGCGACGCCTTCGCATTATCAAGTGCGGTTGTTTCGCCGGAGCTTTGAGATCAACGATTTAGCCGCGGCGGCGCTGACGGTGCACGTCTCCGGTGACAGCCGCTATTTGTTCTATTGTAATGGCGTGTTAGTCGGGCGCGGTCCGGCCAAGGGCGATGTGAATCATCATTTTTACGAGACCTTTGACCTCAAACCGCTTTTACGGGCGGGACGCAACGTACTGGCAGCGCTTGTGCAGGATATGTCGCGGGTGGCGCATCGGCCGGCGTTGCTTGGTGCCCCGTGCTCAATTATGACGTACACGGGCGGCTGGGTGCTCGAGGGTGCGTTGCGGGATGGTGCCGGCCAAGTCGTGCACGAACTCCGCACGGATGCCGCTTGGCGCGTGGCCGTGGACACGGCGCATCGGTTTCAAAACGAAAATACGACGTTCGAAGGCTATCTCGGCTATTTCGAACATCGGGTGTCACGTTTATTGCCCGCGGGTTGGAACCTGCCTGATTTCGACGACGCCCGTTGGGCGGCGGCGCATGTGCTATTTAAGGCGGAGCTTCTGGAAAATCGCCGCGACCCGACGAGTCCCTACGGCTTGATGCCTCGCATGATTCCGATGCTGGAGGAAGAACGCGTGGATCTTTTTAGCGACGTCTTCGGGCCAGGCGGACGCGACGCTTCGCCGGATTGGCTGGCGATGATTACGCAAGGCCGACCGGTGACCTTGCCCGCGGGCGCAGAGGTGGATCTGATTTTGGATCACGCGAAACTCACCTCGGCGTTTCCGCAATTGGTGATTTCTGGCGGCGCGGGCGCGAACGTGCGCTTGACCTACGCTGAGGCGTTGCGCCTGCCGTGGGAAACGCCCGGCGCGATGTTGCTTGGTAAGAAACAACCGCTCGCCAATCTCGCGTCGCATTTCGCCGACGAGAACACGGGTTGGACCTTCGACCGCCGCGGTAAAATCACTGGTTGGTGCGATATCTGGGAGCCCGCCGGTAACGGCACGACGGCCGCGCCCGAGCGCTTTGAACCGCTGCATTGGCGCGCCTACCGCTACGTCGGCTTGCGCATCAAGGTCGGCGCGACGCCTCTCACCGTGCATGCCTGCACGCAACGTTTCACCGCTTACCCGTATCGCATCGCCTCGAGTTTTGTCTCGTCCGATGCGCGGCTCGATCGCGTGTGGACGGCGAGTTTGGAAACGATGCGGTTGTGCTCGCATGAGACGTTTGAGGACTGCCCGCATTACGAGCAGATGCAATATGCCGGTGACACGATGATCACCTCGAAGATCGCGATGCTCGCGACCGGTGATTACCGTCTCAGTAAACAAGCGCTGTATCACTTTGACTGGTCGCGCCTCTCGGATGGACTCACGCAGAGTCGTTATCCGTCACGGCTCGTGCAAATTATCCCCACGTGGTCATTGCACTGGATTACCAACATCCGCGACTACGTTATGTGCTCCGGCGATGTCGCCACCGTGCACGAATTACTGCCGGGCGCGCGCGCCGTGCTTGATTGGTATCGCCGCCACACCGATGCGAGCGGCCTGCCCGCCAAGTTGCCTTTCTGGAACATCACCGACTGGTGCCCATGGTGGCCGCGCGGCGTCGTGCCCGGTGCCGATGCCGGTCCCACGACGATCTTGAGCGCGCAATACATCCAAGGTCTCGCCGAGATGGCCGAGCTCCTGCGCCTGGCCGACGCCTCGCGCCACGACGCGGAAATCACCGCGCTCGAAGCCGAAGCCGCGCGCCTGCGGCTCGCTTTGCACGCGCTCACGTGGAGCGAAACCGAGGGACTTTATTTCGACCGCCCCGGCGGTCCCGAAGTCTCCCAGTACGGCAACGCATGGGCCATCATCGCCGGCCTCGCCGGTCCGCGTGAGATCAAACGCATCTTTGAGCGTTTCCCGCTCGATGCGAAACTCGCCCCCGGCTCGTTCTTCTGCTGGCACTTTATTTTCACCGCTCTCGCGCGCGCCGGACTCTACGAGCGCATGCCGACTTATCTCGGCCCGTGGCACGAATCGCTCGATTACGGTCTTACGACGTTCGTCGAGGAAAACTCCTACTGGCGCTCGCTCTGTCATGCGTGGTCGGCGCATCCCGCCCTCGAGTTTCTCCAACGCATCTTGGGCGTCACTCCGACCGCGCCCGGTTTCGCGCGCGTCACCATTCAGCCGCATCTCTGCGGACTCACCCACGCCGCCGGTAGCGTCTGCACGCCGCACGGCCCCATCGAAGTTACCTGGCAGATTTACGCCGGCCAATTCACGCTCAAGATCAACGCCCCCGCCGGCCTCGACCTCACGGTCATAGCCCCCGACTCGGCTGCGACCACGCGCCGATTCTCCGGCGGCAATTTCCAAGAAACCTTCACCCTCGCTGCTCGCTTATGAAAACGCTCCGCCTCGACCACACTCCCGGCTCCGCCGTCACCGTTCACTGCGGCGAAGGCGTTTTACTGCGCTACGTCTACAGTCCGACGACCGCGGCCAACGAATCTCCGCGCCCCTACGCGCACCCCGTTAACACGCTCGCCGGCGACACGCTCACCAACTTCCGCCCCAACGATCACCCCTGGCACCACGCGCTCAGCTTCACGCTAAACAACGTCTCCGGCGCCAACTTCTGGGGCGGCCCCACCTGTCTCCGCGGCGACGGCTACAAATGGCGCGACGATCACGGCTCGCAAAACCACCTCGAGTGGACGCGCCTTGAAGCCTCCGGCACGACCGCCACGCTCGTTCACACGCTCGCCTGGCGTCGCCTCGCTGAGACGCTTTTTCGCGAGACGCGCACGCTCGTGCTCACCGTCGACGAAGCCGCTCAAGCTTGGTCGCTGCACTGGCGCAGTCATCTCACCAACGTGAGCGGCCGCCCGCTTTCTCTCGGCAACCCGCACTCTCACGGTGGCCTCGCCGGTTCGCACTACAACGGCCTCCAATTCCGTGGCGCCCGGGAGCTCCTCGACGATCACCTCGACCCGACGATTAAAGTCACCGCCGAAGGTGGCCTCGACGGTATCCCCGCCGTCCACGGCGCCTCGGCCCGCTGGATGGAATGGCACGGTCAATTCGACGGCACGCTCCGCCGCGTGAAAATCCGTTTCGAAAATAACCCCGGTCCGCTCCCTTGGTTTGTGCGTCGCAATTATCCCCTCGCGGCTCTACCGGTTCAATTCGACCAAAACCTCGAGCTCGCGGCCGGCGCGGAACTCCACCTCGACCACACCCTCACGTTTCAATCCATCGCATGAACACCGACCGCCGCTCCTTTCTGCAAAATTTTGGGGTCGGCGCGCTCGGTGCCCTCGCGCTCGGCTCGCCCGCTCACGCCGCCGCGACGGTCAAAACCACGGCAGCTCCGCTCCCGCCGTTTCCGACGGGCAACGCCGAGGCCTACTGGCGCGCCGTCCGCGCCCAGTTTCCGCTGCTCGATAACCCGACTTACCTCAACGTCGGTGGTCTCGGGCCCACGCCGCAGCCGGTGCTCGACAAAGTTTTCGCTACGATGCTCCAGCTCCAGGAGCATTCCGAAACCGGATACGCTTTGATCGAGCCGGCCCGCGAGACCCTCGCGCGCTACACCGGCGTCAAGCCCCACGAAATCTGTTTCACGCGCAACGCCACCGAAGCCACGTCCATCATCGCCGCCGGTCTCAAACTGCGCGAAGGCGACGAGGTTATCTTTGAATCCCATGCGCACCCCGGTGGCTCCTTCACCTGGTATAACCAAGCCAATCTGCGCGGCGTGAAGGTGAAAATTTTCGTCCCCGACAACGCCAGCCCCGCCGCTAACCTCGCGCGTATCAGCGAACTCGTTACACCCCGCACCCGCGTGATCCAAGTCAGTCACATTACGTGCACCACCGGACTCGTGATGCCCGTGCGCGAGATCGCGGCCTTCGCCTCGGCCCGTGGCATTTGGTTCCACATCGATGGCGCCCAATCCGTTGGTATGATTCCCGTGAACTTTGCCGCCATCGGTTGTGATTCGTTCGCGCTCAGCGGACACAAATGGCTCGGCGGACCCCATGAGACCGGTCTGCTCTATCTGCGCCACGATCGCACCGCCGATGTTGCTGTGCCGCTCACCGGCGCCCATGCCGCCGAGTTGCCTTACTTGCCCGGTGAACTCAAATACGCTCCCGGCGCGCTGCGCCACGAATACGGCACGCGCAACGCCGGCCTCATCGTCGGTCTCGCCGAGGCCGTGCATTTTCAAGAACGTATCGGCATCGCGCGCATCGCCGCTCACGGACGCGAACTTGCCACGCGGCTATTCGAGGAAATTTCCCGGATCGATGGTATCATCATGCACACACCTCGGCATGATGAACTTCGTTCCGCGATGACAACGTTTTCTCACCCGCGCGCCGACGCCCGAGCTTTTTTTGATTATTTACTGAAGAAACATCAACTCCGCTGCCGGCCTATCACGGAGCAGAAACTCGAAGCGGTGCGTGTATCGACGCACATTTTCAATTCTCACGCCGAGTGCGAACGCGTCATCACTGGCGTGCGCGCCTCACTGCGCGATTTATAAACCGTCATGGCCATCCGTCCACGTCCACCCTCGGCCTGTGCTGCGACCTCGTTCGGTCGCGGTCCAACCTCAGGGTGCGGCGGACTCCAGCTCGGCGACCAACTCGATCTCCACCGGCGCACCCGCCGGCAACGACGATACGCCCACGGCCGCGCGGGCGTGCCGACCCTTTTCGCCAAACACGGCGACGAACAGATCGGACGCCCCGTTGATGACCTTAGGCTGCGCGGTGAACTCATCCGTGCAATTAACAAAACCAGTGACCTTCACGATGCGTTTCACCCGCGCGAGATCACCGACCTCAGCTTTCAAAACCGCGATGAGTTGCAGCGCACACGTCCGCGCGACGTCGGCGCCCTGCGCCTCGCTCAGCTCGCGGCCGACTTTGCCGGCGAGAAATTTCCCGTCGGTGCCGCGCGCGATTTGTCCGGCGAGAAATACGAGATTTCCGCTGCGCACCGCGGGCACGTAGTTGGCGATCGCCGCCGGCACGCTCGGGAGCGTGAGACCCAGCGCCGCGAGTTTCTGCTCGGGTGTAGAGGGATCAGCCGCATTCACGACGGCGACCGTGCAAAGGGTGATCAACCAAAGGCGCAGGGATTTTTTTATGGAAGTCATCCGCTCACGTCGGAGAAAACTTCTGCTCATCGCAACCTTGGAACTTTTTTTTCTGCGCCGTTTCACTTCTTCTTTTCATGAATACTAAAACCCCAGCTTTTATCCTCTTTGGCCTTTTGGCTCTGAGGAGCCTCGCGGCCGCTGCGCCCGCCTACGATTTTTTTGTCTGCGCTAATATTAATCGAAACTACGTCATCGGCTCCAAAATCGTTACGACCAACGGTATTTTTCAGCGCGACGCCGCGGGCGAGTGGCAGCACCTCGGTTACAACGACACCGGCATCAGCGCCCTCGCGTTCGATCCACGCGACCGCAACGTCATTTACACCACCGGCCTTAACGGTCTTTGGCGCAGCCTCGACGGCGGCAAACTTTGGCGCATGTGCAACGACTGGACCATGACGGAGGCGCGCGATGTCGCCGTCGATCCGCACGCCCCCGATCACGTTTACCTCGCGCTGCCCGACGGCGTCGCATTTTCCTCGGACCGCGCGCAGACGCTCGTGCGCCGTGAAAATGGTCTGCCCGCCCGCGGCAAATACACGCAAGTTCTCCAGATCGATCGCACGCGGGTCGGTCGCGTTTTAGCTGGTTGTGAACTCGGCGTCTATCTTACCGAAGACGCCGCGCTCCATTGGCGCCAAGTTTTACCAACGAAGGAAATGGTCTTCGACCTCCAGCAATCTCCGCACGACCCACTCGTTTGGCTGGCCGTGACGCAGAGCGCGGGCGCATGGCGTTCGGTTGACGGCGGGCAAACATGGAAACAGCTCGCCGCCGTACCGACCACACATCCGCTTTATAACATCACGTTCGATGTCACCAACCCGCAACGTCTCGCGATCGGTAGCTGGGGTCTCGGCGCGTTGACGAGCGAAGACGGCGGGCAGACTTGGATAAATCGCAACGCCGGTTTACCCGCACCGCACCGCGTGTGGCGCGTCGGCGTGGATCCGGCCGGGCAACTTTACGCGAGTGTCGTCGCTGAGACGCTCTTTGTCTCAGCCGACTTCGGCCGTACTTGGAAACCGGATTCACTCGCTGGCTCATTGGTGAATAAATTCCTCATCCAGCCCAAGAGCGCTCAGTAACCCTTCACCTTCTTATCGCCATGAAACGCGCTTTTATTTCTGTCCTGTTTTTTTCCATCTCCATGCTCTTTGTTGCCGCGCAACCGGCCTTCGAAGGTCCGCCGCCCTCTTCCGTGCCGGTGCTGGATCCGGTGAAGCGTCGCGCTGAATACCAAGCGCGCGTCAAAGAGATCATTAACTGGGCCGCTGAAGGAGGTCAGGCGAAGACCGACGATCCCGCCAAACTCGATCTCGCCATGATCGCGGCGAAAATTGTGCTGCGCGAAGATATGCCCGGTTGCTCGCAGCGTGTGATCAACTTGATGAGCGAGCCCGGCACGGGCCCGTTTTGGATGTTCCCCACCGTCTGTATCGCGTACTTGGGCCGCGACCATCTCACCCCAGAGGCGCTCGCTTCGATCCGCACCGCTTGGCGCACCACGCGTCAACTGCGTGGCGATACCGAAAACCACTTCGCGATGTATTATATTTCGCTTTATCTCATGGCCGAGCTTTACCCCAACGAGCCGGCCGAGTCCTGGTATTCGGGTAAAACGTCCGCGGAAAATCTCGCTGAAGCGCGTTCTTACCTGATCAATTGGATGGATCTCGCGACGACTGTCGGCCAAGGCGAATTCAACCCCACGCACTACATCGGCGAATACGTGATCCCGCTGCAGTTCCTCGCCAATTGGGCCAAAGATCCCGAGATGAAGAAACGCGGCGCCATGATGCTCGACTGGCTCTTCGCTGAGCTCGCGGCCAATACCCTCAACGGTGTCCTGCGTGGCCCCAACGCCCGCACCGATGAAGGCTCCACCATCGAACGCTGGCAGGCGATGGCTTCGTATTTTAGCTGGTTGCTCTTCGGTAATACGCCCTCGACGGCTGGCTACGGCGGTTGGGGTCTTTATTTCGCCCCGCTCGCGGCGAACTACGAAGTTCCGGAAGTCATTTACCGCATCGCGACCGACCGCGCCGGTGATTACCTGCAACGCGACCGCGCGCGTACACGCCGCTTCTGGCGTTATAGTGACGAACTTTCGCCGCCGGTTTATAAGACCAACTACCTGCGGCGTGATTACGCCGTCGGCTCGACGCGCGGTGGCCTCTTGGATGTCATTCAAGCGCACGTTTGGGACGTAACCTGGGCCGAGTCCGATCCGCGCGGAAAGCATAACACGATGTTCTCGCTGCATCCGTTCTCATCGATGTGGGCTATGCAGTCCATGTTTGTCACTTACCCGGAGCCCATGATCAAAGCGGTCGCCTTCGAGGGCAAACCCTCCTACGATTCGCCCGATAAAATTATGGGCAGCTCGCCCTACGAACGCGTATGCCAGGACCTGGATACCGTGATCGCGCTCTACGATATTCCCGCCGACACACGCTTCCCGCATATCAACGGTTTCTTCTCCAAGGACCTCGTCAACCTCAGCGAAGACCCGTCCGGCTGGATCTTCGCCCAAGGCGGACAAACTTATTTAGCCTATCGCCCGCTCGCGCCCTATCATTGGGAGAAATATCTTCATCATTCAAGCGGTTGGGCCAAGGTGCGCCGCGACTTAGGCGGCCGCTTGCTCGTCAGCCCGCACCTCAAAAACGGCACTATCGTGCAGGCCGCCAGCGCTAGCGAATTTAAAAACTTCGCCGCCTTCAAAGCTGCCATTAACGCACTCCCGCTCACGTTTCGTCTCGAGCCCACGCCCTCGGTTCAATTCACCAGTCTGCGCGGTAAGAAACTCGCCTTCACTTTCGACCAGGACCCGACCGTCAACGGCCGAGCGATCGATTACGCCAAATGGAAATTATTTGAAGGCCCGTATCTCAATTCCGAACTCAACAGCCGGAAACTCACTATCACGCACGGCAAACTCGAGCGCGTGCTCGATTTTAATACCCTCACTGTGACCGATCGCGTTAAGTGAGCCGCGCCGTATCCTCGCCCAACTACACGATGAATTTACCCCGACTCCTCGCCGCGGTCCTCGCGGCTACTGCGACCCTCGCGGCTCAACCCGCACCTCTACCCGTCGTAACGCAATTACTCACGGATCGTTCTGGCTACGAATTGCTCGGCCGGCTCTGCGATGATTTCGGCGGTCGACTCACGGGTAGCCCCGCCAGCCGCGCGGCGATGGATGCGCTCGTCAACGAGCTCCGCGCGCTCGGTTTAAAACCTGAGCGGCAGCATTTCACGATGCCCGGTTGGGTGCGCGGCGACGACGAAGTCACGCTGCTCGCGCCCTTGCCCACGCCGCGCCGCCTGCGCGTCGCTGCGCTCTCTTACACGCAACCGCACGCGCCCTTCGAGGCCGACGTTGTCGATATCGGCCAAGGTCGGGACGAAGATTTCGCAAAAATCGAAGTGCGCGGTAAAATTGGGCTGCTCGCTGCCAACACCACCGTCCCCCGCGGCCTCTATGAAAAGGCGGCCGTCGAGCGCGGCATGCGTGGCGTGCTTTTTATCAATCGCGAAGCGGGCGGCCAACTCCTCGCGCGCACCGGCGCCTTCAGTGGCGAACCGCTCAAGATTCCGGTCTACAGTCTCGCGCAGGAAGAGGGTAAATGGATCGGCCGCCTGCTCGCGCGCGGCCAAAACGTGCGCCTGCGGATGCACACACGCTCGCACTGCGCACAGATCGAGACGGAGAACCTCATCGTGCGTTTCCCCGGCCGCACCGCGGAAAAAATCGTCATCGGTGCGCATTTCGATTCCTGGGATCTCGGCCAAGGCGCGATGGATAACGGTATCGGCCTAGCTCAACTTTTTGCCCTCGCCAAATACCTTGCCGCCAATCCCGCCGACCGCCTTCGCCCGATCGAATTGATCTGGTATAACGGCGAGGAGCAGGGCCTGTGGGGTTCACGCCACGCCGCCGCGGTTGCCCGCAAGGAACCCATCGCCGCGATGGTGAATCTCGACATGGTCGGCTACCCACTCTCTGTAAACGCCTGTGGTGACGAACGGCTCGTGCCACTGCTGACTCGCTTCGCCGCCACGATGCCGGTCGAGCGCCTCCGCGAAGGGGTGAAAAACGTCGCCTGGCTCGCCAGTGATCACACGCCCTATCAGCTCGACGGCGTGAACGTCTTTACCTTCGGCGCTTACATCGATCGCGAAGTGAACCGCTACTACCACGACGTCGCCGACACCTTCGACAAGAGCGACCCCAAGCTGATCGCGGAGTCGTCCGCTACCATCGGCGCATTTACACTCTTCCTCGCCGACGCGTCCGATCTTACTGCGACCCGTCGCACCCCAGCGGAGATCGCGGCCGTCGTGAAAACCCACGGCCTCGCCCCCCGCCTCACCGCGATGGGGCTCTGGCCCTTGCCACCCGTCCCCACGCCTTAAACCTTCTCTGGACTCAACCCCTAATCCCATGACCTTTCTCGGCCTGCATCCCCTCGATGCGTTCATCATCGTACTTTACATCATCGGCGTGCTGGTGATCGGCAAAGTCCTCTCGCATGGCGTAAAAGGCGAAGGCGATTTCTTCCTCGGCGGCCGCTCGCTCGGCAAGTGGCTCCAGTTCTTCCTGAGCTTTGGCAACATGACCGACCCCGGTCAGGCCACGACGACGGCCAGCTCGGTCTATCGCCAGGGCGCCGGAGGCGGCTGGCTTGCGTTGATCACGTTGTTTCTCACGCCTTACTTTTGGTTCAGTGCCGTGTGGTTCCGCCGTGTGCGGCTCACGACCATGGCCGATTTATTTGAAGATCGTTTCGGCAAGCGCTTCCTTGCGACGTTTTACGCCGTCACGACAATTTTGATGTCCATCGTCAGTATCGCCGGCGGCAATGTCGTCGCGCTCAAGACGCTCCAGCCGCTCATGGTGAAGGATGCGGCGATCTACTCGGTCGCCGAGAAACAGTCCGTCGCCGATTACCACGAATTCGTCAAATTGCGCGAGCAACGGCAGGTCGCGTCCCTCGCGCCCGAGGCCGCGACGCGTTATGATTTGCTTAAAGACGCCTACACCCGCGGTGCGCTCCAACCTTACGTGACCTACCTGCGGCCGGTGTTGTTCTACCTCGTTTCCTCTATCCTCGTCGCGATTTTCGTCATGTTGGGCGGGCTCAAGGCCTCGGCCGTGGTCGACGCCGTGCAGACCGTTTTAGTGATTTTGATATCGGTGATTTTGATTCCGTTTGGCCTGATGAAACTCGGCGGTCCTTCCGGGCTGCACGAGAAAGTCCCGGAGGTGATGTTTAACCTCTTCGGTGGCGGCGGCCTGAGTGAATACACGTGGTATTCCATCGGGGCGCTCTTCCTGATCCAGGTCGTAGGCATCGTGGGTTCGCAGGCCAATATGACCATCGCCGGATCGGCTAAGGATGAGTTGGCCGCGCGGCTCGGGCCGGTGACCGGCGGTTTCTGCAAGCGTTTCGTCACGATCGCGTGGTGCTACTGCGGCCTGATCGCCGTTGGCATCTTCGGACCTAATCTCTCTGATCCTGATCAAGCCTGGGGTCTGCTCACGCAGGCGCTGCTCCCAGTGGGCCTGATCGGCGTCATGATCATCGGCATTCTCGGTGGTAAGCTGGCTACGCTCGGCGCGCAATCTGTGGTGCTCTCGGGTCTTGTGGTGAAGAATCTCTATGAGCCGCTTTTCCCCGGTAAATCTCAGGCGCACTACATGGTGGTCGCCCGCCTCACGGTGCCCGTGGTGCTTGCACTCGGCGTTGGCGTCGGCCTCTACCTCAACAGTGTCGTCGCGCTGCTTAAATTTGC
>CAMDRP010000018.1 GCA_945906965.1 Opitutus sp. GAS368
TTGTGTCGTCTGTGCGTACACGACTTTTTGTAGTGTGTTTCAGCTATGCTGCATCCCACACACCCAGAACTCAGAGTGTCCCAGTGCGGTATATACCAGGCTAGACCATCTAGCGCAGTGATAGGCGGCGTGCGCAGGGGGTATGGGCGGCGGGCGTATGCTAAGGTCGGCGGCGCTGGGCTGGGGATGGCGGCGGTGGGCTGGGGATGGCGGCGCTGGGGGTGAAAATCGCTCTTTGGTATCCTTTGACCTTAGGAAATTACAGTCTTAATTATTGTAAAATGCTGTGAAGCATTTATTAATGATTTATTTGGGCGAGATAAAATAGTGCCACTATGGTGCCAGTATTTCTTCAAAAACTTGCCGTTATGTGCATTCATGTTCCGGTATCTCACTCTGAGAGAAAAGCTGGCTAGGTTATTTCACAGGTCTCAGAAGCCTGTGCCTCACGGTGTAGCGGTTCGAGTCCGCTCCCGGGCACCATTTCAGAGCTAAAAACCGTAAATTTTAGGCTGAAATTTAACCGAATTTTTTGGGGTAACGTCGCCGGCTCGTCGCCACCCTATCGATTAACTCTGCTGCATAGGCGGCTGGGTCCGAGCGGTCTCGCATAGCAGGGTGAGGATGGCGAGGGATCGAAGATAAGTAGGTTTGGGGTAAAGCTCGCGCATGAGCGGCCAACCGACCGGTCACCACACCACGGCCACGCCGCCCCAGCGCGTGATTTCCTGGTCATGGGTGACCAGAGGAACCTTGTGCTCTAGCGCGGTGGCGCAGATGAGCCGGTTGGCGGGATCTTTATGCGACCAATCTAATTCAACCGACCTCCACGCGATGCGCGGGGTGTGTGGCAATATCTGAAAGCGCTCGCCGAGGTCTTCGAGCCATGAGGCTGGATCGGGTGAGAGTTCGATTTCGCCGGTGCGCGCCTTTCGCGCTATTTCCAGTAGACTGATCGCAGCGATGCCAAAATCATCGGCCGCGCATTTGGATGCGAGCGTGCGGACCTTCGGCGAAAGCCGAGTGGCGGATTCCGCAATCCAAAGAACGGCGTGAGTATCGAGCACGAATTTCATTGGGCGAGGGTGCCCCACTCCTCGAGCGGAATGGCGGGGCCGTCGCGGAGTTTGCCGAGCTTGGCCCGACCGATCATGCAGCCAAGCACGCCGGCGCCGGCTCGACGGCGATGAAACACAAACGACTGCCCCTCGGACTCCACGACGATTACTTTACCGGCAGTCGCCAGCCGGCGCATACGAGGAAACTCGCGCAGAAAGGCGCGTACGTTGGTTTTCATGTGTGTCAGACAATGGTGACTGACAAATGAGCCAAATGCTGAAATCCAGGCCGCAACTCCAAAAAGCTACCTTTAATTCTGATCGGTTCGTTCCCGTCCGACGGTCTCGAAGTCTGAGGTTAATGCGCGGTCTTAGGGAAAGCCCCACGCACGTTCATCCCTGCACTGTAAACGCCCTCTCTAGCCTCAGAAGGCCGGATCGGATTAAGGCGCCGGACGAAAGTCGCGGCGATAGACTTGGCCACGTTTTAGATGATCGACCACCGTGGCGTAGTCGCCTTCAGCAAGGGCTTTTTGGAAGGCGCTTAACTCAGCTTGATACTGCTGAACGGCGCGGAGGATTTCCTTGTGGTTTTGCTCGAGAATGGTGCGCCAGAGTTGGGGATCGCTCGCGGCGATGCGTGTAGTGTCACGCAGGCCTCCGCCAGCGTAGTCGCGCCAGCTCGTGTCGCGCTCCGCCAGAAAGGCACAGAGGGTGGAAGCGAGAATCTGCGGTAGGTGGCTAATATGAGCGACAATTTCGTCGTGTTGCTTAGGAGCGACGGTCACGGGCTGAGCACCGAGATCATGCCAAAATTTTACGACCGCGGCCGTGGCGGCGGGAGCGGTGGTCGTCAGGGGGGTAACGAAGCATGGGCGTTGTTGAAAGAGTTCCGCGGAGCTGTGTTGCCAACCGGTTTTTTCCGAGCCCGCCATGGGGTGGGCGCCGACAAAGTGGGCGCGCTCGCCCAGGGCAGCAGCTCCGAGGTGGGCGATTTCATTTTTCACGCTACCGACGTCGGTGACGATAGCTCCTTGGGGTAGATGCGCTGCGATTTGGCGAGCGAGTGAAACGATCTGGTCAACGGGTGCAGCGATGACAACGAGGCTAGCTCCGAGCACGGCAGTTTCCGGAGTTGCGGCGACCGCATCGCACCAAGGCTGGTCGGCGAGGGCGAGGCGAGTTTCAGCGCCGCGGGACCAGATTACGATACGCTGAGCGAGGTTGCGGGCGCGAGCGGCTCGGGCGACGGAGGCGCCGAGTAAACCGGGAGCGAGAATCGTAAGCTGGGGTAGCATGTCCGCCTCAAAATCGCAAAATTGGCGGGTGGTGTCGAGCGGGTAGACGTTAGCGGTCGAGTCGACTTGGGTTAGCTGCCGTCGTTTGAGACTTATCCGCCAAGCTCAAGGATGCGGGCAAATTCTTTTGGGGTCAGGGGTAATACGGAGAGGCGGCTTTGGCGGATAAGGGCAATATCGGCGAGGGCGGGCTCGGCTTTGATGGTGGCGAGAGTCACGGGGCAGGCGAGGGCTCGCCGGGCTTTAAGTTCGACGGCCACCCAGCCGTCTTCGCTGGCGGTGGTGTCGGGGTAGGCGATTTTGGTGACTTCGGCCAGGCCGGCTACGGCTTTGGGCCCAACGCTTTCGTAAAACAACACGGAATCGCCGGGGCGCATTGCCTTCAGGTGATTGCGCGCTTGATAATTACGGACGCCGGTCCACGACGTGCGGCGGTCGCGCACGAAGTTAGCCCAGGAGTAGGCCTCGGGTTCGGATTTAACCAGCCAATGTTGCGATTGCATTTTCAAGGGTCGGAACGTTGTCTAGGGTATCGATATGGACCTCGACGAAGCTGAAAAGGCTAAAGCCAAAAAAGTGCAGCGTATTATTTATGCCTTGATGCTGGCTTTCGTGGTGGTGCCGTTATTGGTGGCCTATTGGCTAAAATGAAGCGGATGCCTCTACGGGATTTTTAAGGGGGGGCCGCGGGTTAAATCGCTGGCTCCGTGAGAAAAATGGTGTTTACTTGCGGCAGGCGATTTTCCCATATCTGCACCTCAAGTTAAATGGGGCAGTAGCTCAGTTGATAGAGCGCGTCGTTCGCAACGACGAGGTCGTCGGTTTGATCCCGATCTGCTCCACCATTTTAGGCCCGAAAGCCGCCTATGAGCCTCGAAGCTTCGCACGGTTGCCGAAAAGTAACGTGCGTGATCTTGCGATTGGCCCCGCACTTGCTCTCGTAATTGCTGTCGCAGGAAGATCCATCCGCACTAGCCTAACTCGTTTAAGTCATGAAAAAGATCAAAAAAGCCGCTAAGTCTTCCGCCTCGGCGCCCAAGCCTGCCTCTAAAGCCAAAGCTAAACCGACCAAGACCACCCCGGCCCGCGGCCCTTCTCGAACCACCAAAAAACCCGTTCCCGTTAAGGCTAAAATTCGAGCAAAAAAACGTCGTGTCTTGGCTGCGTCCAAGCTGACGCCGACGCCGACTTCGGCACCCCTAGTCGTCCGCGCTCCGCTCGTTACCACCATCACTGCGCACATCGATATCGGCTTCGGTAACGCACTTTATCTGCGCGGTGAAGGCGCCGATTTAAGTTGGGATCGCGGCACGCTCATGAATTGTGTCGCGGATAACTGCTGGTCCCTCCCATTACCTGAGTCCGGCCGTCCGGTGATTTTTAAGTTTCTGGTCAATGATCTCTCCTGGAGCGCCGGCCAAGATTACACGGTCGCCTCCGGAGATACGCTGGCTACGACTCCGACGTTTTGAGTCGCGGTAAAAAATACTTAGAGACCTGGTTTGTTTAACCCCTCGGCGCTCATGCGATCGGGGTTAATCTCGTGCAGCTGCGCGGAAACGGCCGCCGTGGCTGCGTCGCGATCTTGCAGCTCCGTCGCCGGCACGTGGCGGCAACGCATGCGCACGCGGGAAAACGGTTTCGGTAGGTAAAAACGGTCCCATGAGCGCAGTTGCCACGCCGATTCGAATTCGGCGCCGATCAGCAGCAGCGGCGTGCGTGTGCGCCGCGTAACGATGAGTGCCCCCGCTTTGAAATCGTAGCAGGGGCCGCGGGGTCCGTCGGGCGTTATACCGATGTCATTACCGGCTCTTAATACCTCCACGAGGGCCGTGGCAGCCTCGCGCCCAAGTCGGCTGCTGGATCCGCGAACGGTACGCATCCCGGCGAGCGAAAAAAATGCGCTGAGCCACGCTCCATCTTGGCTTGCGCTGACGAGCGCATGCGCCGGTCGGCCTTGCCGATAGCGTCGCACGATTTCCGCGGAGAGAAACAGACGGTTGTGCCACAGCACGATGGCGACGGGCTCGTCATTTTTCCTAAATGCCCCTAGATCTTCTGGCGTGGTCTCGAAGCGCAGGGAACGTCCCCAGAGTTTCATTAACAACGATAGCGGCCACAGCGCGACTCGACGCCAGCCACCGATCGCGTGCGCGGCATCAGCCGGCGCGGGCGCGGTTGGGCCGTGGGGGGACGGCGGGGAAGGTTGGGAAGCGGCGGCTTTCAGACTTGTGGTTGTCGCGCAAACCACGGGCGCCGCCAAGCGAAAGTTCCGCCCCGTGCGCAGCGTTGACCCGCGCGCGCCCAGCCCGAATCTGGCGCCGATGCCTGAGACCTTGCCGCCGTGCCCTTATTTGCCCGCCGCTCGAGCGGAGCTGGATTGGCGGGCGTTGCACGTCTATCGCGCCGAGGTGCGCGGCGAGGACTTTTATTTTTCGTGTTTGGAATATGCGCAGACGCTCTGGCAGCGCGGACTCGCAGCGCGGGCGTTGTTGTGTCTGGACCGGGCTCTGGGCGCGGAATTGAGCGGGGAAGAAGCGATTTTGCGCGACTGGCCGTTGCCGTATGCGGCGATGGCGTGGTGCATCGCGCAGACGCCGACCGCGGTGTTTATCGGGAATCCGCGGGTGCATTTTCAGCACTACGCCGATCGCATGAACGAACCCCGGCGTGAACAACGGCGTTGGCGGGCGTGGGCGTGTTGGGCGCTCACGCGGGCGGTGCGGCCGGAATTCCCGGCGGATCCGCGGCACGTTGTAGTCGAGCCGGAGATCGAGCAGATCGCGACGGCGCTGGAGGCGCACGGCGTGCACGACGAGTCGGCGCAGTGGCGCGCGGTGCTCTTGGCCGTTTCGGCTTAAGCTTTTTTTAAAGCAGCGAACCTTGATCGCCCCCGAGCACGGCTTTAAGGCCGACAGCAGCGTAACCCTTCGGCGTGAGTGTACGACCTTGGGGGGTGCGCTGGAGGTAGCCCTCTTGGATGAGGAATGGTTCGTGCACCTCCTCGAGCGTCTCGGCTTCCTCGCCGACGGCTACTGCGATCGTGCTCATACCAACGGGACCGCCACGGTAATTTTCGGCCATGACGCGCAACATGCGTTTGTCCATTTCATCGAGACCAGCGGCGTCGATTTCTAGCAACTCGAGCGCGGCGGCGGCGGCGGGTTGAGTAATTTTACCTTTGGCGCGCTCCTGCGCGTAGTCGCGGCAGAAGTTGATGAGATTATTGGCGACGCGGGGCGTGCCACGGGCGCGGGTGGCGATTTCTTGCGCGCCGCCTTCGTCGATCGCGACGCCGAGCAGGCCGCAACTGCGGCGCACGATCCCTTGCAGCGTGGCGTGGTCGTAGTAGTCGAGGCGCGTCTGTAACGTGAAACGCGAGCGTAGCGGGGCGGTGAGTAAGCCTGAGCGCGTGGTGGCGCCAACGAGGGTGAACCGCGGAATCGAGAGGCGCACGCTGCGAGCGTTGGGGCCTTGATCGATCATGATATCGAGGCGGAAATCCTCCATCGCGGAATACAGATACTCCTCGACGGTTTTGGGGATGCGGTGGATTTCGTCGATGAAGAGGATGTCACCTTCCTCGAGGCTGGTCAGCAGGCCGGCGAGGTCGCCGGCTTTTTCGATGACCGGGCCGGAGGTGACGCGAACGGCTTTGCCAAGCTCGTTGCCAAGGATGAAGGCGAGTGTCGTTTTGCCCAGGCCGGGTGGGCCAGAAAGGAGGATGTGGTTGAGCGCTTCGCCGCGTTTTTTGGCGGCGCCGACCATGACTTGGAGGCGCTCGATGGTTTTGAGTTGGCCGGTGAAGTCGGCAAACGAGAGCGGGCGCAGCGCGGCCTCGGCAGGCGAGACGGGCGAGGCGAGGGCGGAGGCGAGAAAATTGACGCCTTTGTTAGCGGAGGGATCGGCGGCCATGGGATTATTTCCAATCGAGCTCCGCGCCGAGGCTGCGGAGGTTTTCGACGAAGCGAGGATGGGCGCGTTTGATGATTTCGGCGTTACGCACGACGGATTTGCCGGGGATGGCGGCGGCGACCATCGCCAGGGCGACGGCGGCGCGGATGATGTAAGGGGAGTCAACGGTCGCCGGATGCAGTGGGCGGTTGCCAAAGACGACGATGCGGTGTGGGTCGCTCACGAGCGCGTGGGCGCCGAATTTCGCCAGCTCGGGAATCCACGAAAAACCATTTTCATAGACCTTGTTCCAAAAATGGATCGTGCCTTCGGCGCGCGTGCTGAGGGCGATCATGAGGGGCAACAAATCCACCGAGAAGTACGGCCACGGCGCGGCTTCGATTTTGGGCAGAAGATTACTAGTGAACGGTTGCTCAATACGAAGCGTCTGGTTGCGCCGTACGATGGCGGTGTCGCCTTCATGTTCGACGATCACACCGAGTTTGGCGAAGGCGCGGGTGATGAGGTCAAAGTGGTGTGGGAGCGATTTAGTGACGCGAACCTCGCCACCGGTGATCGCGCCGAGGGCCAGGAAGGTGACGATCTCGTGGTAATCGCTGCTGATCGTGATGGTGGCGCCGTGAAGTTTTTTTACCCCAGTGATTTCAAGGCGGCTGGTGCCGAGGCCTTCGATTTGAGCGCCCATGGCGACGAGAGCGGCGCAAAGATCTTGGACGTGCGGCTCGCTGGCGGCGTTGATGAGCGTGGAGTGGCCGGAGGCGAGGGCGGCGGCCATGGCGAAGTTTTCTGTGACCGTGACCGACATGTAATCGCACCAGTGGCGGGCGCCCGAGAAGCCGGCGGGCAGGGCAAGGATGAGCGGTTCGCCGTCGTGGATCACCGTGCCGAGGGCGCGGAGGATTTCAAGGTGTGGGTCGATCTCGCGCACGCCGAGGGAGCAGCCCTTGGTGTTGGCGCGGATAGTGAGCTTGCGGAACCGGTGGAGCAGCGCGGGATAAAGTAGGACCGTGGAACGCATGTCCTGCGGGAGTTCGTCGTCGGCTAAAGACGGGCGAAACGTCGAGTGATCGACGCGCATCGTGCCGGCCGTGCGGTCCCAAGTGATCTGCGAACCTTGCCCCTGAAAGAAGGCGACGAGTTTATTGAGATCGGTGATGTCGGGTACGTTGAGCAGCGTCACGGGCTCATCGGTGAGCAGCGTGGCGCAGAAAATCGGGAGGACGGAGTTTTTGTTGCCGGAAGGCGTGATGGTGCCGGAGAGCGGGCGACCGCCGTGGACAATGAGATCGGACATGGTTTTTTTTAAAATAGCCTCGAATGGGAGCGACTGGAGGGAAAACCGCGGGCTGGCGGCCCGGGTCGTCCATAAAAAAGGCGTCCCGTGAAGGGACGCCTTGAAAATGCGCGGAGTGGGGCGCGCGTTGGCAAGTTTTAACGGGAAACGCGATCAGATCGCGCCGCCGCCTTGCTGGCCTTCGGGGCGGGGATCGGGACCGCCGCGATCACCGCGAGGGCCACGTTCGCCGCGATCACGGCCGCGACCGCCACGATGGCGACCACCGCCGCGATGGCCTTCGCCACCGCCGCGATATTCGCCGCGACCTTCACCGCGGCTCTCGCCGCGGGATTCGCCGCCGGAGTTTTCACCTTCGGCGCGCGGGGTGTAACCCCCGGAGCGATCTCCGCCTTGGGAGCGCCCGCGACCGCCGCGGCGGTTACGGCGTCGTCCGCCTTGATAACCGTCGCGACCCCCTTCGCCGCCTTCGCGGTGACGTTCACCGGAGTGAGATGGGGCAGGAGCGGCGGATTTAAAGCCGAAGAGACCTTTTAGCCAAGCGATGAAACCGCCCGAGCTTTTGGGCTGAGCCGCTGCCGCGGGCAGGCGGTGGCCTTGTTCAGGGCGGGAATCACGGCGGGGCTCGCGCGGTTCAAAGCGCTGAGCTTCACGACGGGGCTCCCGTCCGGCATCGCGGCCGGGCTTGGCATCCATCGGGTAAAGTTCCTCAGCGGAATCTTCCGCACGACGGGCTTGGCCGGGGCGGGGCTCGACGCGGAACGTCGGGCGATCTTCGCGGCGCGGGCGCGCGTCGCTCGAAGAAGCTTCCCAGCTGGTGGCAGGGCGCTTGGATTCGGCGGGCGGGAGGATGTTGAGCTCGGCTTTTTCGCTGCTGACCGAGGCCGGCGCGGGTGCGACGACGGGGGCCGGGGCGGCGATCGGGGCCGCAGTAGGGGTGAACACCGCGGCAGCCGGAGCTGCAGCGATGGTTTCGACGGGGGCCGGCGTGGAGACCGGCGCGATCACGGGAGCTTCGGGCTCGGGCGCGAACGGGTTCTTATACTCGCTCTTCGGGGTGATGACCTCGAGGGAGCTGGGTTTGTAATCGCCACCGGTGGAGGCCGGGGCGGGGTTGCTGGCGGGGGCGGCGGGGCGTTTTTTCCCACGGTTGAGGCCGGAGCCACGGGTGGAGCCGAACGTACCGAACGGCTGGGTCTCGCCACCGGCGTTGGACGCGGGGGCTGTCACGGCAGGGGCCGCGGGCGCCGTGTTATCGGCGGCCGGCGCGGCGGGGGTGCCGGACGTATCTGGATCTGTCATTGTGTTGTTTTTTGTGTTTTCTGGGCGCTCACCGTAAAACGGGAGCGGCCCGGGTTGGTGACGCTGGCGGAACGCGTTAAGCGCACTCGACGTCAGCGTCAAAGAGTCAGTATCGCTCCGCCCACCACTTGGGGCAACTGCTAATTCGGTCCGGCCGCCGGGACCTCTAAAAGTGAACGCGGGCTTGCCAGCGCTTAAGAGCATTTGCAGGGTCGCGGGCATGGATAAATTCGAGGAAATCTTTCGCATGCAAGAGGCGCTCAACCAACGTATCGGCGTCGTGCTGCCCCCGCCGACCGATGAGGAAAAGGCGAAGTGGATTCTCAATTACACGCGCGCCATGCAGCAGGAGACCGCGGAGTTGATCGACAGCGTGCCGTGGAAATGGTGGGCGAAGTACCAGAAATTCGACGAGCAAAACGCCAAGGTCGAAGTCGTGGATCTGTTTCACTTTCTTGTCTCGCTCGCGCAGACGCTCGGGATGTCCGCAGACGATGTTTACCAAGCCTATTTGAAGAAAAACGCGGTCAATCACCAGCGTCAGGACAGCGGTTACGTCAAAAAGGACGAGGCCGACTCTAAGCACATTTGAAAAAGAAAAAACCGCGCCTTTAACGAGCGCGGATCGCGGGGTAAACGGTGAGCGCGGGAATCTGGGCCTGAATCGGTAGCGAGCTAGTCTCCCCAATCTACGGCGGGCGCGAAAAAAATCTTAGCGCGTGACCACAAACGCCGCCGTCACGTCGACGGCGGTTTCACCTTTTTCGACCACGCGAGCGCGTAACTTGAGCTTGGCTTTACCGTAGCGGGCGAGGGCTTCCTTAAATTCAGCGATGGCGGCTTGGGCCGGGCGCTCGCAGATCGCGCGCAAATCGCCGATCACCGGCCGGCGATAGGCGGCTCGGCTCTCTTTTACGACAATGCTCCACTCGGGTTTCACGGCACCTTTTTCGTTTTTCATCAGCTCCCAAACCACGCCGTAACCGGCGAGGGTGGCGAGGGAAACCAGACTGCCGCCAAATGCGGTGTTCAGCGAATTTTTATTCTGTTCCTTGGGCGCTGTGAGCGTCAGGGCGCGATCGTCGCTCACTTCCACGCCGACACCCATCGCCTTGGCGAGGGGGATCATTTCGTGGAGGAAAAGCTCCAATGCGGGGACCTTGATGGACTTCATTCGAAGCTATGTTGCAGGATTAATCTCCGCGCGTCAAAGCCTCAACCGCCTGAATTCACCGAAAAAAATATCCGCGCGTTTGACCTCGGCGGGTTCTCTTACTCACTGGCGGGATTATGATTACCCTAGGAGAAAAGCTTAAAACAAACTTCAAACTCAAGGTCGTCGCCCACGGCGTGGAAAGCGAAGTCACCTTCAAAGACCTGCTCAAGCGCCGCACCATCGTGTCGGTTTACATGAAGAACAACACCGGTTCCTGCGATAAGCAGAACGACTCGCTAGCTGCGCATGCGGCAGCATTCACCAAAGCCGGCTACGATTTGGTTGCCATCAGCCGCGATACGCCGGGCTCGCATCTGAAATACGCGGTTAAGAAAAAAATCACCTACACCTTGGCGAGCGACCCAACCGATCTTTTTGCGCAGGCAGCGGACTCGGTGGTCGAAAAATCGATGTATGGGAAAAAGTATTTCGGGCCAGCCCGCGCGGCATTTGTGCTCGCTGCCGACGGCACGGTTCTCGCCGTAGCCGAGAAAGTGGACACCGCGGACCACGCGGCCCAACTCAAGGCGCTCATCGCTGGTTTAAAACAATAATGGTATGGATTTAAGTGCATCACAAATGCCACGGTTAGTTCGGTCTATTGGGCGCACTTAGTGAGATTTTGCCTCACAAGTCTAGTTATTCGCTATTGAGTTACGACTTCGCTTTAGTGTTCAGATTCACACTCAGTTTGGGATTGTAATCATACTTCATTGAAGTGCTTTCCCGATGTGACCACTTTTGCTGAGGATGGGCATTTCGCCAAGGCAGCCGATCGGCTGCTCAGTGGAAATGAACTTTTTTCCCTTATGCAAAGGCTCGCAGCTGAACCCGACCTAGGAGACATTATTCCGTAGTCGGGTGGGTGCCGTAAATTGCGTTTCGCCGCCAAGGGCAAAGGCTCTCGCAGCGGCGTACGAGTGATCTATTTTCATCGATCTAGCTTCGGGCAAATTCTGCTCTTGGATATTTACGCCAAGAATGAAAAAGCCAATCTCTCTTCCAGCGAACTCAAGGTTCTTAAACAAAAGGTAAAGTCATGAAACCCTCGGAACTCAAAGAAATCGTGCGCCGCAAGACCGCTCTGCTTGCCGGCACCGCTCAACCCGGCCGAGTCACCCAACTCCTGCCCAACGGCAAAGGGGGCTACATCCGCCGGCCAATCAACTCTGAGACCTATCGCAAAGCGCAGGTGGCCGAGCAAGCCGCGAGCGTGACGGCTGCGCGGGCCAAGCTCGGCCTTTCCCAGCGGGAAATGGCCTCATTAATGGGCATTTCCCCACGGACCCTCCAAAACTGGGAACAGGGCCAGCGCGAACCCGACCAAGCAGCGAAAATGCTCCTGAGAGTGGCCGTGCTCCACCCGCAGTCGGTGCTTGATGCCGCCGAGCCAGTCTTGGCTCTCGCAGGTTGAGCGGGAATTGGCTTGGGCCAGGGCTAGTGCGGTCTATTGGGCGCAGTTAGTGACGTTTTATATCACTGACCAAGTCAGTTCTCACCAACATCAAGTAGGGTGGCGCTACATCCCGGCCCTAAAGAACCGGGTTTTCGCGCCGTCTACGGAGATAAATAAAATACGTAGCTCGCTTCGGCTAGATCGTGCGGTTGTGCTGCGCGATGAATTGCCGCGCCGGATGTGGAGCTTGTTGCATCGCTCCCTCGATATCATCGCCGATTCCGGGCATGCCGTTGGGCAAACCGGCGGGCGTGCGCTGCGTGCAACTCTTAGCCGACTTTCGTTGCGCGATCTTTGGCCAGCCCGAAAGGCCGGCGGTGTGTGCGAGCTTGCGCGCCGGTTTAGACATGTGCGGCACGAATCGCCTTGAAGCCCTAGATTTACTCGCGCGGCTTGAAATAGCGACCAAACCCTAGTCGATTCGACCCATGGCCAAAACCGAAGAAGCCCCCAAGATCATCTTCTCGATGTTGAGCGTCTCGAAAAAAATCGAGCGCAAGGAAATCCTCCGCGATATCTCACTGTCGTTTTACTACGGCGCGAAGATCGGTGTCCTCGGACTCAACGGCTCCGGCAAGTCCTCGCTCATGCGCATCCTCGCCGGCGTCGACACTGAAATCGACGGCCGCGTGCACTTCGAACCGGGTTACACGGTAGGCTTTCTCCAGCAAGAACCTGCGCTCACCCCGGGTTCCACGGTGCGCGCCTGCGTCGAAGAAGGTGTAAAACATCTCACCGATCTCACCGCCGCCTACGACGCGAGTTGGGATGAACTCTCTGAGGCTGTCGACGACGCGGCCAAGGACGCCATCGCGGACAAACAGGCTAAATTGCAGGAAAAAATCGACGCCCTCGGTGCCTGGGATGTCGCACCGCAGGTCGATATGGCGATGGATGCGCTGCGTTGTCCGGCCGGCGATGCGATCGTCGATCATCTCTCGGGTGGTGAGCGTCGTCGCGTGGCACTCGCGCGTTTGCTCCTGCAAAAACCCTCAATCCTCCTGCTCGATGAGCCGACGAATCATCTCGATGCCGATAGCGTCAATTGGCTCGAGCAGCATTTGAGCCGCTACGAAGGCACGGTCATCGCGGTCACGCACGACCGTTATTTTTTGGATAACGTTGCCGGTTGGATCCTCGAGCTCGATCACGGCCACGGTCTGCCGTGGAAGGGTAATTATTCCTCATGGCTCGAGCAGAAACAAGCCGTTGCCTCCGTCGCCGAACGCACCGAGAGCAAGCGCCAGAAAGCCATGGCGCGCGAACTCACCTGGATCCGCCAAGGCGCCAAGGCCCGCCAGTCGAAGGGCCAAGCTCGTATCAACGCCTACGAGTCCATGCTCAAGGCCGATGTCGCTGAACAGGAAAAGTTGTTTGAAATCATCATCCCCGCCGGCCCGCGCTTAGGTACGGTCGTCGTTGAAGCGCAAAATGTCGCGAAGGCTTTCGGCGAGAAATTGCTCTTTGATAAACTTAACTTCGCGCTGCCCCCCGGTGGTATTGTCGGCATCATCGGGCCCAACGGCGCGGGTAAAACTACGCTCTTCAAACTCATCACTAATCTAGAAAAAGCCGACGCCGGTACCTTCAAAGTCGGCGACACCGTGAAGTCGGCCTACGTCGAGCAGTCGCGCGATTCGCTCGAGGGTAATAAAACGATCTGGGAAGTTATCAGCGACGGGCAGGAGATTCTCACGCTGGGGCCGCGCTCGGTGAATAGTCGCGCGTACTGCGCACAATTTGGTTTTACCGGCGCTGATCAGCAGAAAAAAGTCGGCGTGCTCTCCGGCGGCGAACGCAACCGCGTGCTCCTCGCGCGTGTGCTTAAAAGCGGAGCCAATCTGCTTCTGCTCGACGAGCCAACCAACGATCTCGACGTAAATTCGATCCGCGCGCTGGAGGAGGCGCTCGAGACGTTTGCCGGTTGTGCAGTGATTATCTCCCACGATCGCTGGTTCCTCGATCGGGTGGCCACGCACATCATGGCGTTTGAAGGCGATAGTTACGTCCACTGGTTCGCGGGCAATTACTCGAGCTACCTTGAGGATTTTAAGAAGCGTAAGGGCAAGGAAGCCGATCAACCGCACCGAATCAAATACCGTAAGCTGTCACGTTGAGCCGGGGCCTCGATACCAGTTCTTGACATCCTCCCGGCCTTAAAAGTGCGTAGCGCGAAACGACACCTGCTTCGCTAAGGATTAAAATCCCGATGTTATTGGATTGAGCTCGCTTGTTTGACAAAAATCATTATGTCATTCAAAATTGAGGTATTATCATAAATACTCGAACTTTCCTGCGTGGCTTCACCACATTTAAGGCGCGAGCTCGTAAAGGTGAAATTGTACGCGTCCAAGACAAAGAGGGTGAATTTCTTTTTACGATTGCTGCTCCTCGCCGATCACTCCTCGGGGCCGCAAAGGGTAAAATTGTGTTTCATGATGATTTGACCAAGCCAACCTTGCCCAAGGAAAGCTGGAGGCCTTCGCTTTGAAGCAGCGTCCCAAATACATACTAGATACCCACGCTTTCATATGGGCCGCAACCGACGAAGATAGGTTGAGTGTCAAGGCGGCTCGGGCGATAGCCACCACTCCCTATGAACAGCTAGCGATCTCAGATGTTACTTTGCAGGAAATTGGGCTACTGCTTCATTCTGGTAAAATAGCTTTTAAAGGCTCACCTGCCACTGTGCTCGGAGCTATGCTCAACTACGTGTCCGTGCTACCCATCACTTTGGATATCGCATTTACGGCTCCAGCTTTAGCTTTCCCGCATGGCGACCAATTTGATCGAATCATATCGGCGACCGCGAAAGTCCATCAACTCACTCTCATCACTAAAGATAGCAATATTACCGACTCCTTGGTCGTTTCTACGCTATGGTAATTGTGTAAGGATCCCCCTTTGACGGACACGAGTTAAGCCTTTTTTAGAAAAGGAATCTGCTATTGAGATTCACTACGCTGGCTTGCGGAGCGGGGCAAATTGCGCACGGTGGGGTTTCAATCCCATGAAACGTTTCTCTTCGTTGCTTCGATTCATTGCACCCCTCCTCGCCCTCCCTCTCATGTCATACGCCGCCCAGCCCCAACTCTCTTCCCTCGTGCTCGGTGGCGGTTGCTTCTGGTGCACAGAGGCCGCATACGAACTATTGCCCGGCGTTAAGGCCGTCACGAGTGGTTACTCCGGCGGCAAAGAGGCCAATCCCACTTACGAGCAAATTTGCGCGCACGTGACCGGCCACGCTGAAGTCATCAAAATCGATTACGATCCAGCCGTCGTGAGCCTTGAGTCCTTACTGGAATATTTTTGGTCGGTGCACAATCCGACGCAGGTCGGCGGTCAGGGCAACGATCATGGGCCGCAATACCGTTCGATCATCCTCTACGCCGATGAGACCCAGAAAACCGCGGCGACAAAATCCCTCGCCCAAGTGGGCAAGACCTTCCGTGATCCCATCACCACCGAGATCGTGCCGCTCGTTAAATTCTGGCCGGCCGAGGGTTACCATCAGGACTATTTTGCCAAGAATCCCAACGCCGGTTATTGCCGGTACGTGATCGCGCCGAAGGTGAAGAAACTAAAAGAGCAGATTCCGGCGCTGAAAAAATAAGTTCGGGTCCTCGCGTCTGCGCCCAAAAAAGCCCCGCCTAAATGAGCGGGGCTTGGTGTAAAATAACGCTTATCGTTTAGTTTAAACCGTCACTCGCGGCTGAGGCCATGGCGGGGGCTTCGGTATTGGTACGGGCTTTGGCGCGACGATTCTTCACAATCGCATCGGCTCTCGCATCGCACCAGCGGATGAACGCATAAGGGCGCGGGCTCTTGAACTCGCCGGCCTGCCATTCCGTGCCGTCGGCGAAAAGGGTTTTGGGTAGAATGAAAGTACCGAAAACCCAGTCGAACACGGGGAGCGTGAAGAAGCCGGAGATACCTTCGTTGCAATCGATCACCGCGTGGTGACGCAGGTGGAAGCTGTACATTTTGCGCCAGAACCAGCCGAAATTCTTGCTTTCAATGAGCGGGGCCCAGCGCTCGAAAGACCAATGCTCAATGGCGTGGAAAATCTCGTAGAGCGCCAAGGAGAAAGCCAGCGCGCCAAAGCCGCCGAAGAACCAAGGCCACGTTGGCATCAACCATTGCATCAAACCGAAGGCCGGAAACATCGCGGCGGCGAAGGCGAAAAGCGTGTACCAAGGAAAGAAAGACGCCTCGCCTTGCTCGGGCGTGGTCACCGGGTAGATGTTTTCAATAAAAGGCACGTCGCGGCCTCCGGGCGTGCGGCGGCGACCGATGCGCGTGAGATTGTGGTGGAGCGTGTGCTGTTTGTAGAAGCGGCTCAAGAAGCCGACGACGGGTTTATGCAAAACGTAGCGGTGGAAAAAATACTCGAAACAACACGTCAGCAGATGCACCGCGAGGAAGCACACGATGAACGGCCCCACGTTAAAGGCGATTTGGGCCTGCCAGATGGCGGCGGGCGCCAACAGCCAGACCAGACCGATCAAGGCCGCCAAGGAGACGGTGACTGTAAATAGGAATAGCGGCAGAGAAAACTTCTCTTCTACTGCGACGGATGAGACCGGAGATTGAGCCATGAAAACGTAACATCCGGAGTATTTCACCGGTTGGCAATCGCCGAAGCAGATACGATGGTCGCGGTGGGGTAATATTAGCTCGGGGTAGGGTCATGAAGCAGTAAATGATGGGTGGTGCTGGGAGGAGTTGGGCGCGGGCTTGTGCTAAGACCGGGGACGTGGTGCGCTGCGCCGGATGAGCGAAGATCACTTAAACGTCGTTACCGCCCCGCAGCGTGAAGTGGTATGCGCCGATGCGATTGCGTGGATGCATGAGCGCGGGCGGATCGAGGGTGCTTGCGCGGTCACCTCGTTGCCCGATGTTTCCGAGTTGGGCATCGCGTTGCACGTGTGGCGCGACTGGTTTCTCGGCGCGGTGCGGCTGGTCGTGGACGCCGTGCCCGATGCGAGCGCAGCGATCTTTTTTCAGTCGGATATCAAACATGAAGGCCGCTGGATCGACAAAGGCGCGATGGTAGTGCGCGCGGCGGAAGATGCCGGCGCACACGTGCTGTTCCACAAGATCGTGTGCCGACGTCCGCCCGGGATGCTCACGACGGGACGCCCCGGGTTCACGCATCTGATCGCCGTATCAAGGGCGATGCGATGTCCTGATATTCTATCGATTCCTGATGTAATCGTGGATGCCGGTGAACAAAAATGGGTGCGCGCGATGGGCGTACGGGCGGCGGCGCACGCTGTGCGGTTTGCGCGGGATCAAGTCGGCGCGCGCGTGGTGCTCGATCCGTTTTGCGGGGTTGGCACGGTGTTGGCCGTGGCCAATGCGCTCGGGCTCGACGCCCTCGGCGTGGAGAAGGCGCGGAAACGGGCGGAGCAGGCTCGCGCGTTGCGCGTGACAGCGGCGGAGTTGTGAGTCGACGGGCTGGACTTACCGCTCGATTGGGCGCAGGCTGAAGGCATGGCAGAATCTCCTTCGATTCCTCCGGTTGTTGCCGGTTTTCAAGTGCGCACGCATTACGTGCGCAGTCGTAACGCGCTCTACGCGCGCGTCGATCTGGGCGAGCTTTATGTGGATTATTACCTCCATCTTTCAGAAAACGGGCTGAAGCCGGCGCCGGAACACGATGCGCTTTTCAAGCGCGCGCTCGCGACCTTCGTCTTGCACATGGTATCGCGGCCGTGGAACGAGATGACGGCGTGGACGATCAATTTCCAAGACCCACGGGTGAATCTCTTTCTCACCGGCGACAACGAGACGGGCGGCGTCGCCGGCCGCGTGTTTGCGGAGAACGTGCGGGAATTTCCGGAAAACATTTTTTATGCTGATGTCGTGCGCGGCCGCGAGCCGACGCGGCGCAGCACGATCACCTTCACGGGTTCGGATCCGCTGGTGGCGCTGGAAAAATTCTACGATCAGAGCGAGCAACGGATCGCACGATTCTTTCAGCTCGGTGAAGAGGAATTTGCGGTCGTGATCGAGCATCCCGACTGCGACAAGGCGTGGCTAGCCGCGCTCACGGTCGAGCAAGTGCAGGCGCTCGAGACGACGGAAACGATTAACCTACTAGAGACGCGGCTCGTACGCTGGTTCTGCGGGTGTAACCAAGCGCGAATGCTGGAAGTGCTGGCGCCGGTGATGCGCGCCGATCCCGTAGAATTATTTGGCGAACACGAGAAAATTGAAATCCGGTGTCCGCGCTGTGCCGCACGTTACACGATCACGCGGGAGGCGATGGAAGCGAAGGTCGCGGAAAAAAAGTGAACGCAGCGCACGGTTGCCCCGACGGAGTGGACGGCTTGAACATCGCAGCGCATGGCTGAAATTTTAAAAACGATCTGGGCTGGTTTCGCGGGTTCGCCGTGGCTGGATCAACTCAATCTCGCGCTTGGAATTCTCGGGGTGACCTTGATGATCCGGCGCACGTTGTGGGCGTTTCCCGCCGGGCTTTTGTCCGTTGGCGTACAGGGCGTGTTATTTTTTCAGGCTAAATTTTACGCGGATGCGACGTTGCAGGTTTTCTTTTTCGCCGTGCTGGCGTGGGGGTGGTGGCATTGGGGAAAAGCGGCAGGGCCGGAGTTGCCGGTGACGCGGCTAACGACGCGCGGGCTGGCCTTGACGCTCGCGGGCGCGGTGGTGGCGACGGCGATTTGGGCGCTGGCGCTGCGGCGTTGGACGGATGCAGTGATGCCATGGCGGGATGCGGGCATCGCGGCGTTCAGTGTGGCGGCGCAGGTGCTGCAGGCGCGCAAGAAATTGGAAAATTGGCCGCTGTGGATCGGCGTAAATCTCTTAGCCGTGGCGGCGTATTGGAAAGCGGAGTTAGCGTTCACGGCGTTTCTTTACGCGGTGTACCTCGGGCTCGCGGTGTGGGGCTGGCGGGCGTGGCGGCGCGCGGAAAGGGTGCAGCCATGAACGCGGTGCAGCGCATCGTAGTGTTTGGCCCGGAGTCCACAGGCAAGACGACGCTAGCGCGGCGCTTGGCGGAGCATCTCGGCGAGCCGTGGGCGGAGGAGTTCGTACGGGAATTTTGGGAAATCCGTGGCGGCGTGATTGTTGCGGAGGATCTCGGAACCATCGCGCTCGGGCAAATCGCCAACGAAGACGGGGCGGCCGCCGCGGCGCGACGGGCGTTCGTCTGCGATACGGATTTACTCACCTGCGTGTTGTGGAACGAGGTGTTGTTTCCCGAAAAATGTCCGGCGTGGGTGCGCGAGGAAGCTGAAGTGCGCGTGCGCACGGGCGGTTTGTTTTTATTCTGTGATACGGATGCAGCGTGGACGCCGGATCCGCAGCGCTGTTTTCCCGACGAGGCTGGGCGCGCGATGTGCCGGCGTGTGTGGCGCGAGGCTTTAAGCAATCGCGGCATCAGCTGCGTGGAATTGCGCGGGGATCGGGCTGAGCGCGAAGCGGCGGCGATCCGGGCCGTGGCGGAGTTTTTGAAGACGTAGCGATCAATACGTGATCGTCTCGCCCGGCAGAATCGGAGTCGTGACGGGCAAGCCGCGCGCGGGGCAAAGTTGTTCGAAGGCGTAGCCGAGGGCGAGCAAGCGGGCTTCGCTGAAAGCGGGGCCGATGAAGGAGAGTGTCACGGGCAACACGGGATCGGCGGTAAAACCCGCGGGGACGATCAGGTCGGGCCAACCGGTGACGTTGGCGAGGATGGCGACGGTGCCGTTGCCCACGGGCGCAGGGGTGACGTTGGCTTCTTTGATGGGGAGTGGCGGGCGCGCAGAGGTGGGGACGATGAAGGCGTCGAGTTTTTCCTGGGTCAGAAACCACGTGAGGTTTTCGCGCACGATTTTGCGGCCGTCTTCGAGGGCGCTGCGGTAGGGTTGGTCGGTGAGGGTGCCGGCTTTCTTTTCGCGGTGGTAGGCGTCGAGGCGGTTTTTGTTGGGCACCCAACCTTCTTTGGTCGGCTCAGTGATTTTCTCGGACAGGGCGATGATGGCGTCGTGGTTTTTGGGGAGATCTTTGCGCGGGAGAGTCGCGAGGTAGGCGTTGATTTGGTAGCGGAACTCGGGGTCGCGGATGGCTAAGTAAAGTCCACTATTCACCCCGAGAACGAAGCGCGGGAGTTTGATTTCAACCACGGTCGCTCCGGCGCGGCGGAGGAGAGCGAGGGCGGTTTCGGTCACGGCATCGACGCCGGCATCGAGCTTCATGTAATCGCGCAACAAGCCGAGGCGGGCGCCGCGCAGGGCCTCGGGTTTAAGGGCGGCGGTGTAGTCGGCGGAAATTTTTCCAGTGTTGGCGGCGGTGGCGGGATCGCGGGGATCGGGGCCGGCCATGACGTTGAGGGCGGCAGCGAGGTCAGCGACGTTGCGGGCCATGGGGCCAACCGTGTCGAGCGCGAGCGCGAGGGGAATGATGCCGCCGCGGCCGTTGAGTCCGAGCGTGGGTTTGAGGCCCACGATGCCGTTGGCAGAGGCAGGACCGCGGATGGAGCCGCCGGTATCGGTGCCGAGGCCGAAGACCGCGAACCCGGCCGCGATGCCCGCGCCCGTGCCGCCGCTAGAACCGGAGGGCGTGCGGTCGAGGACATGGGGATTAAGCATCTGGCCGCCCAACGTGCTGATCGCGGCGCCGCTAGCGAACTCACTTAAGTTGGACTTGGCCAAGATCACGCAACCGGCGGCGCGGAGGCGGCGGGTTTGTTCGGCGTCTTGGGGCGGGAGGGAATCGCGGAGCGCGTAAAAGCCGCCGGTGGTGGGGAGATCGGCGGTGTCGATGTTGTCCTTGAGGAGAATGGGGATGCCGTGAAGCGGGCCGCGGGTTTTGCCGGCTTGGCGCTCGGCGTCGAGGGCGCGGGCTTCGTCGAGGGCTTTGGGGTTGAGCGTGATGAGGGCGTGCAATTTGGGGCCGGCTTGCTCGTAGGCAGCAATGCGAGCGAGGAAGAGCTGGGTGAGTTTCTCGGCCGAAAGCGCGCCAGCCTGCATCGCAGCTTGGAGCTGGGCGACGCTCGCATCGGTGAGCGTCACGGTGGTCGCGCGCAGCATCGGGGCGAGGGCGAGTAAAAAACCGAGACCGAGGGTGCTCAGGCGCAGGGGGAGGCGAAGAGGGATCATGCGGTGGGGGTTAGTAAAAGCAGGGGGCGGGCCGAGGCCAGGCGCGAGGTTGAAGTTGCCGCAAAAGATATCACTGGGACCGCGCACCAAATAAGTCGGATTGCTTCGGTGGGCATCGTGGGTTTCGCTGGAGTCATGAACCGACGTGAATTTGTGCAAGGCTCCGCGGCGTTGGCGACAGCGATGGCGCTGCAGCCTAAAGCCCAAGCGGCGAATGCGCCGCAGCGCGCGTTTAAAATCGCGCTCACGCCGGGCAGCATCGGCGTCTCCGTCGCGAGCCAGCGCGAGCTCAACGCACTCGCGCACCGCCACGGCTTCGAGGCGGTGGAACCCATGTCCGCGGACATTGCCGGAATGGCGCCCGCGCAACTCGCGGAGCTCGGCGCGGATCTCGGCGCGAAGCATTTAGGGTGGGCGGCGGCGGGTTTGCCCGTGGATTTCCGCAAGGATGACGCGACCTATCGCGCCGGGTTGAATGAACTCCCTAAAATTGCCGCCGGCCTGCAACGCGCGGGCGTGCGCCGCGTTGGCACGTGGTTGATGCCGTGCAGTAACGAGCTCACGTATCGCGCTAATTTCAAACAACACCTCGCGCGCTTGGGTGAAATCGCCCGAATTTTAAAAGATCACGGCCTGCGCTTCGGTCTCGAGTATGTGGGCACGCAAAGCGTGCTAGTGGGGCGCAAATACCCATTTGTGCACACCCTGGCGGAGACGCGGGAGCTAATCGCCGAGATTGGCCACGATCAGGTCGGGCTGGTCCTCGACAGTTGGCATTGGTGGCAGGCCGGCGATACGGTGGCCGAGCTGAAGGCGTTGAAAAATGCAGAAATCGTAAGCGTCGATCTCAACGATGCGCCGAAGGCTATAGCTAAAGGACAACAGAAGGACGGCGAGCGCGAGTTGCCAGTGGCGACCGGCGTGATCGATACTGCGGCCTTTCTTGGGGCGCTCGTGGCGGTGGGTTACGACGGACCGATGCGCGCTGAGCCGTTTAATAAAATCGTCAACGCGCTGGACAATGAGCCGGCCTGCGCGGTTTCCGTCGCGGCGATGCGTCAAGCCGTGAGCTTAATCGGCGGCTGAGGCGCGCGGGGCGCAGGGAATTACCGGCTCAGGCGGGCGGTGACGGTGCGGATCGCTTGGGCGACTTTGGCGAGGTAGGCGTCGCTCATGGCTTCGTTCAGCGGGAGCACGACGCCGTCGGTTAGAATCGCTTCGGCGTGCGGGCAATGGACCTGGCGGTAGTCCATCGTGGTGAGGCCGGCGTCGCGTACGGGCCAGGCTCCGCCGAAGAAGTTGTGGTTTTGAAAGACACGGTAGCGGTAAACTGGCGTGGGAATGTAGCCAGCAGTGGCCATGGCGCCCTCGGTGCGCAGTGCTTCAACCCAAGCGGCACGAGTACAGCCGAGGCGAGCAAGGTCGAGGCGGAGAAAATAAAACCAGTAGCTATGGGTATTGCCGGGGGCGACGTGGGGCGGAAGGACCCCGGGAAGATCGGCGAGCAGTGTCGTGAGGAAAGTCCCGGCGTGATGACGGCGGGCGGCGATGTCGGCCAGACGAGTGAGTTGCGCGGCGGCGACGGCGGCTTGGGGCTCGCTCATGCGGTAGTTGGGCGCGAGTTCGGCGGGGTCGCGGTAGCCGGGCGTGGTGCGGTCGTAGTGTTTGTCGCCCCACGGCGCGAGGGTGGGGCCGATGTCGGGGCGCGCGGTGGCGACGATGCCGCCGTCGCCGCAACTAAGGTGTTTATAGTCGTTAAAAGAGTAGCAGGCGATATCGGCCTCGAGGCCGACGGGGCGGCCCTGGTGGAGAGCGCCCCAAGCTTGCGCGCAGTCCTCGATGAGGGCGACGCCGTGCTCGCGGGCGAGGGTGGCGAGCGCGGTCGTGTCGGCGGGATTACCGGCGAGGTGTACGACCATGATCGCGCGCGTACGGGCGGTGAGCACGCGGCGGACGGCGGCGGTGTCTAGGTTGTAGGTAGCCGGATCGACGTCGGCAAAGACGGGCACGCCCTGTTGATAAAGAATACCAATGACCGAGCCCATGTCGGTGATAGGCGGCACGATCACTTCATCGCCGGGGCGCAGACGCAGCGCGGCAATGGCGACGTGCAGGGCGGCAGAGCCCGAGGATGTGGCGAAGAGATGGGGGAACGGGTAGTGGCGGCGAAACTCCGCGGCGAGCGCGCTGGTTTGTGGGCCCTGCCAATAAAACAAAGAATCTTGATCCACCATCGCGGTGAGGCGGGCGAGCTCGGGCGCGCCCCAACGGCGCGGGCGGGGAAGCGGTTCGTCGACGATGGGCATCGGGAAAGTGTAGCGCGGAGAGAAAGAAAAAGTAAACGAGCTGACGGCCACCTCAGAGGCCGAAGAGCCGCGTGGCGTTGGCGGAGCCGATGAGGGCAAGGGTTTTGGCGGGGAGGCGAGCGAGGCGGAGCTTATCGACTTGAGCGCGGGTGTCGAAGAGCGGCGTGTTGGTCCCCAGAAGGAGACGGCGCGCGGGAATTTTTTGCGTGAGCACAGCGAGCGTGTTTAACCATTCGGCAAAGGCGATATCGGCGGAGAAATTTTCGTGCGCGGCGGCGAGCGTTTCGATCTCGGGCTTGTAGAGGCCGGAGCACAGAAAATGCGTGCTAGGGAAACGCGCGAGGAAAGCCGCGACCTGAGTGACCGGCAGGCCCTTAAGGGCGAGCGCGTGGTAACGGTGGCGTTCGTCTTCCAGGCGCGTGGCGACGATCAGGCGCAGGCCGGCGGCGTTAACGGCATCGATGAACGGCGCGAGGGACGGCAAGCGTAGCGAATAATTGTGGTAGGCGGGAATGATTTTTACCGCGCGGATCGGCGCAGCGGCAAGACAGGCGGCCAGGTGCTCACGCCAAGTGGCAAGAGCCGGGTTGATCACAGGAACCGGTAGCAATGCCGGTGTGCGTCGGACCGCGGCAAACAACGCGTGGTTGGCCGTCATGGGCTCTGGCAGAAAAACCGCACCGAGATGCGAAACAAGGGCGCGGTTGATTCCGTGGCTTTTAAGGTGCGCAACAAGTTGGGGCGCGGTGCGCTCGGGGAGCGGTGCGAAAGGCCAGGGACCGAGGGCGACGTGAGCGTCGATGAGCATGTTAAAGGCGGAAAAGTTTCGCGGCGTTTTCGTGAAGAATCAGGCGACGTTGCATGGCGCTGAGGCGGGCGCCCAGGACACGGCCCACGGTTACGCTGGTTTCTCGAATCGGTAAATCGGAACCGTAAAGGATGCGCTCGGCCCCGAGTTCTTGAACGGCGAAATCGAGAATCTCGGCTTCGGGATAAGCACCCGAGGTATCGACAAAAAGATTAGGTAGGCCCTTGGCTTCGAGGACACCGCGGTAGCCGCAGCCCGTCAGGTGCGCCATGATCACCCTGACATCAGGATGACGCCGCGCGAGCCACGCCGTATCGGCTGGATCGCTGTGAAAACGACGTTGATGGATGTTGGTCTGGCTCCAGGTGTGTTGAAGTACGACGAGATTCCAGCGGCGAGCTGCAGCCATGACCGCGCCCATGCAGGCGTCGCGGGCGTTGTTGGAAATTTCCAGTTTGATACCCCGAAAACCGTGCTGGGTGACGCAACGCTCCACCTCGCGCTCGACCGCGCGTGCGCCGAGGGTGGGATTGAGGCAACAGAACCCGATAAAATAATCCGGGTGCCAACGCTTTAGCTGCGCCGTTTCGTCGTTGATGCGGCGACATTGAGCGGCGCTGGGCAAACGTCCGTGGACGAGCACATCGCCGAGAGCGACCATCTTGACGATGCCATGGGCACGGCCGTGGGCGACCAGCCGGCGAGCGGCGGCAGGGGTCGCGCCGTCGTGCATGAAGACGGGGTGCGTGTGGGCGTCGATGATGCGCATGAAATTTCGCTACGATTGCGCTTGGCTTTTCCGAGGGGGCGCGACGGAAAACAGGGGCGCAATTACGGCATTCGTCCATTCCTAATCTTCCGAAATTTCATGTCCACCCCTCCTTTGAACGACGAACAGATCGAAGCGCTCCTCTCGGAACCGACCTCCGGAGCCATCGCGACGGTGCGGGCGCTCGAGGGAGATTTCATGGTTTTAGGCGTGGGCGGGAAGATGGGGACGACGACGGCGTTGATGTTGCGCCGGGCGCTGGATGCCGCCGGGAAACGAGCCATTAAAGTTTACGGCGTGTCGCGCTTTAGCCGCCCTGAGGCGGCGGAGGCGTTGCGGCGCGGCGGCGTGGAACCCATCGCGTGCGATCTCGCCGATGCGGCGCAAGTGGCCCAACTCCCGCGCGTGACCAATGTCGAATACCTCGCCGGGCAAAAATTTGGTACCGACAGTGCACCTGGCGAGACGTGGATCCAAAACACGATCGTCCCTTCGCTTGTCGCCGAGCATTTCAAGGCCTCGCGCATCGTGGTGTTTTCCACGGGCTGCGTGTACCCGTTCGTAGCGGTCGATGGACCCGGCGCCAACGAGACGACGCCGGTGGCGTTTCTCGGCGAATACGCGAGCACCTGCGTTGGCCGTGAACGCGTGTTCGGACATTTCGCGCAGAAACACGGAACACGGCAGTTAATGTACCGTTTAAATTACGCGGTGGAATTGCGTTACGGCGTGCTCGTGGACGTAGGCACAGCCGTACTACGCGGTACCCCGGTGGATATAACGATGGGCGCTTTTAACCTCATCTGGCAGGGCGATGCGTGCGCGCGGGCGATCCAGTGCCTCGAGCACACGGCTAATCCGCCGAAGATTTTGAATATCACCGGATCAGAGAAGATTTCGATCCGCTTGGTGGCGGAGAAATTCGGCGCGATTTTCGGAAAAACTCCGGTTTTGAAAGGTACACCGGCCCAAGAGGCGTGGTTGGCGGATGCGAGCGAATCAATCCGGCTCTTCGGTCAGCCTACTAAGACCTTGGACGAGTTAATCGCGCTCGTGGCGCAGCATGTGAGTGCGGGTGGGCGCTTGTTGGGCAAGCCCACACATTTCGAAGCGCGTGACGGGAAATTTTAAAAATTTAGCAGCTATGACAATCTCCGCTATCCGATCTCACCTAATCGACGGCCACGCAATCCCGGCGCAACCGTTGGCGCTCGATGCGCAGCGCAAATTTTCGGAGCGTCATCAGCGCGCGATCACGCGTTACTATATGGCCTCGGGCGTCGGCGGTCTCGCGGTGGGCGTGCATTCTACGCAATTCGAGATTCGCGAGCCGCAGTACGGTTTATTCAAACCCGTGCTCGAGTTGGCCGCGCGCACGATCGACGAAGAACTCAGGCAGATGCCTCGGCCGTTTATCAAAATTGCCGGCGTATGCGGTCGCACAGAACAGGCGCTCCGCGAGGCCGAGATCGCGCAAGGCTACGGCTATCACGCGGGGCTGTTGAGTTTGTCGGCGTACAAAAATGACACCGAAGACGAAATGATCGCGCATTGTCGGCGTGTGGCGGAAGTGTTTCCCGTTGTTGGATTCTATCTGCAACCCGCCGCGGGCGGACGTTTGCTCGGTTACTCGTTTTGGCGGCGCTTCGCTGAGATTGCTAACGTGGTCGCGATCAAGATCGCGCCGTTTAATCGTTATCAAACAATCGACGTGGTGCGCGCCGTCCTCGAGGCAGGGCGCGATGATATCGCGATTTATACCGGCAACGACGACAGCATTGTAGTCGATCTATTGACGCCGTTCACCTTCGAGGTGGGCGGTAAAAAAGTGACGCGTCACATCGCGGGCGGACTGCTCGGGCATTGGGGCGTGTGGACACATAAGGCCGTGGCATTGCTCAACGATCTCAAGCGCGCGCGGCAGAATGCCACGCTCGACGCGCAGTGGCTGGATACGGCGATCGCGGTGACGGACATGAACGCGGCGCTGTTTGATTCGGCGAATAAATTTACGGGCTGCATTCCGGGTATTTTGGAAGTGCTGCGTCGGCAGGGACTCGTGCCGACGAATCTGTGTTTAAATCCGCACGAAGTTTTATCGCCCGGCCAGGCCGAGGAATTGACGCGCGTGGCCGCAGCTTATCCGGAGCTGACGGACGATGCCTTTGTGGCCGAGCACCTCTCGCGTTGGTTGAGCTGAGGTTTGGGGCCGGTCGAACGGCCCAAAAAAACCGGCGCCGTGAGGGGCGCCGGTTAAAGGAGGCAAACGAGGCGGATTATCTCTTGGGCGCTTGAGCTTGGATTTCTTCGAGGCGCTTTTCGATGTCGGCCATCTTCTTCATGAGGTCTTGCTCGACCTTTTTGCGGTCGCTGCTGGAGACGATGCTCAGGCTGGCGGCGTCTTTGACGACGTTGGCGGGCAATGAGAGCAGGCGGGTGATGAGGCCTTGGTCCTTGAAGGAACTCAGGTACAACGCGGTGATCTCGTGGGAGAGCTTCATCGCTTCCTGGGCGGCGGATTGGGTCGCTTGGAGGTTGTTATTAAGCTGCTGATTCTTCGCGAGCTCGGAGGTGAGGACGTTGCTGACCTGGTCGGAGATGCGCTGACTGTAAGCGGTGATGGACTCGCGGGTGAGGTTTTGGTCCTTGGACATCTCGGCGAGGATCGGGGAGATTTTCTCCGTCATGCGCGTTGAAACTTTGTCGACCTGCTCATTCTGCATTTTCTCGGCTTCCTCGGGGGATTTGGGGAGCGGGTTGTATGGCTGGACCTTTTTGGCGATGGCTTCGGCGAGGGCATCCATGCGCTCGACGTTGAGCTTCTGCACTTCTTCGTCGGTGCGGAACAGGTCGGACTCGCGCTTGGCGATGGCGTCTTTGAGGAGTTTGTTGGTCGCGTCGAGGGAGCGGCGATTTTCATCGGACGACGCTTTGAGGGCGTCGTTCTGCGCGCGCAGCGGGGCGAGCTTGAGTTCTTGTTGAGCTTGGAGCTCGGCGACGGTTTTTTGATTCAGCCAGAACGCGGCGCCAACGACGACGACGACGATGACGAGAATAACGAGGAGCTGCTCTTGGAGTTTTTGCCACATATAGAATAAGGGGTGGTAGATGCGATTAATAGGTTAGTAACGAAAGGAGGTGGAACGCAACGTCGGCGTGGCGCTTGGTTTTGCGGTTGTTTTTGCTTCGAGGAGACGCACGGTGGCGCCATGAGTTTGAACCGGTTTGAGCAGAGAATCTTCGATTATTGGCAAGGTCATCGCGACGAGAGACAGTTCTGGCAGGAAAAAGTTCGTGGAATCGTGAAAGCGGAGAATGACGACCACGCGGCGGCGGCGCGATTGGACGGAGAGTTCTGGCGTTACTACGTGGAGCGCAGCGGGGTGGTGCCGGTGTTTAAAGATGCGGCGCGCCACGAAGGCATGAAGCGCACCAGTATGAAAAATCTCGCGGAACTGGTCATCCGACTGTGGATCGAGCCTCGACCGAAAAAGAAAAAACCGGGGGATGCCGCTGGGATGCTGCCGGGGTTTTAAAGCGGGTGGTGGGGTCAAGCTTCGTAGACAGAGGAGCGGTGGCCCTCGGCTACGACGACCACGATGAGTAGAGAATTTTCTAGCTTACAGAGCAGTCGCCAATCGCGCACGCGGCAGCTCCAGTAGCCGTGCTTGTCGCCGCGTAGGGGCTTGCCAAATGCTGCGGGATCACTCGCGCCGCGGATACGCTCATCTAGGTAGCGACGAACCTCAGTGATTGCGTTAGGACCGAGGTCGCGCAGCGCCGACGGTTCAATTCGGTAGTCCCAACTCACGCCACGCCTCCTCGCCATTGAGCAGAGGAGTTTTGTGGGTGAGGTGATGCCGCCAGCGGGCATCGGCGAGTCGGAAATCGATTTTTTCGGCTACTGCTGCATGGGGGCGGCGGCTACGCGCTCGAGACGGGCAAGTTTGGCGTCATCCGGCGTGGCGTCGGCGCGGTCGAGGGCGGCGGTGGAAATGAATTTAGCGGAGCTTACTCCGGCGCGGCGGGCGGCGGCGGTGATGCTGCGCTTGGCGGCCGAGGTAAGCCGGATGGTGGTGGTCTGCGTGGCGGCGATGAGGCACAGGCGTAGCTCACATGAAACGGTGTCAAGGTGGACGGTCGCGGGAGTGACCTGATTCGTGCGGGATATGCCTGCGCGCTGTCACACCCCCCAAAAAAAATAAAATCGCGTACTGCTCTATCGGCCTCGGCCTGAACTCGCAGTTAAGCCTGTTGGCCGATATCGAAATGTGAAATCGATCCCTAGTGATAGCTTCTTAGTTTGCGTGGGTCTTTATTTCAGCCAAGCAACGGCTCTGTTGCGCCTATATCTACGACTGCTCTTCTACCTGATAACTTAGGCGAACACTTACTTCACTTTCCACAACTCCGCTGCCGTGGGAGAGATCGAATTCATAATCCACGGAGTCAGACGGAGTGGCGTGGAGTTCTCGACACTGGGCGGGTCACGCAGCGTGGCCCAGACTTTGGGCGGGGCGAATTTTAGCAGTGAGCTGTTTCTGCTTTTTACCGAGCGCTCGGAAGTCGCACTCAACTTGTAGCCCGTGCCAGAACTCGGGAGTTTGGCCGAAGAACGCGCCGAAACGGATAGACATAATAGGCGTAATCGCGCGGTGACCTAAGACGATCTCATTGATCGCGCGGGGCGCAACGCCGATGGCGCGGGCCATGGCGTTTTGGGAAATCCCCATCGGGCTGAGGTATTCTTTTAGCAGAATTTCACCAGGTGAAATCGGCGGGTTCATATCTATAACGTGTAGCGTTATGGTCGGTTATTTCAAAGGTAATCTACGATGGCTACCTTGGCCGGGCCTTTTTCCGTCCAACAAAAAATAATGCGCCATTGGTCGTTGATTCGGATGGAGTGAAGACCCGCATGATTACCTTTTAGGGCTCCTAGCCGGTTACCGGGCGGAACCTTAAGGTCGGCGAGCGCGCCGGCCCTGTGAATTTGGATAAGTTTTCGTAGAGCGACGCGGGTAATCACCGCAAATCGTCGATTTTTTTCCTCTTAGAAAAGCTCTTCCGAGTCGCGGTCGGCAAATGATTGGATCATAGCTGATGCCGTTGTACTGTAAAAAGTGCTGGGCTAGCCCAGTCCAGTCGTCTGATCCCTTTTGAAGGAGCTTAGTGACTAGGCTCCCGCTAAGCTGTTGTGGGTGTTAAGGTGCTCGACGCCGGTGTATTTTTGCGACTGTTCGTCGGCGTGATAGCTTGAGCGGACCATCGCGCCGCTTTCCACGACACCAATGCCAAGGGCGAGGCCGAATTGTTTCCAGTGGGCGAACTCGTCGGGGTGGGCCCAGCGCTCGACTTTGAGGTGTTGCGGCGTGGGTTGAAGGTATTGGCCGATGGTTAGGATGTCGGTCTTGTCGGCGGCGATGTCGTGAAGCGTACGCTCGATCTCGGCCTGCGTTTCGCCAAGGCCGAGCATGATGCCGGTCTTGGTGGTGAAGCCGCGGGATTTGGCGTGTTGGAGGACGGAGCGCGAGCGCTCGTAGCGGGCTTGGACGCGGACGGGTTTTTGGAGGCGCTCGACGGTTTCGAGGTTGTGGTTAAAAATATCGGGCTTGGCGTCGAGTACGGTGTCGAGGTCGTGGAGTTTGCCCTTCCAATCGGGCGTGAGGACTTCGATGGCGGTCTGGGGGTTGCGATGGCGGACGGCGCGGATGGTGGCGGCCCAGACGGCGGCGCCGCCGTCGACGAGTTCGTCTCGGGCGACGGAAGTGATCACGCAATGGCGCAGGCCCATTTTGGCGACAGCATCAGCTACGCGGGCGGGTTCGCCGAGGTCGAGTTCCGTGGGGCGGCCGGTCTGGATGGCGCAGAAATTACAGGAGCGCGTGCAGATGTTGCCGAGGATCATCACGGTGGCAGTGCCGCGGGACCAGCATTCACCGAGGTTAGGGCACTGCGCGCTCTGGCAGACGGTGTGGAGCTTGTGTTCATCCACGAGGGAGCGGACGGCTTGGTAGCCGGGGCCGCTGGGTAGTTTGGCGCGGAGCCAGGAAGGTTTACGCGTGGTGTCCATGAATGAAGGGGGTAGCGTGAACGGAGAAAGGGACGGGGGAAAGCGATTTAACGGCGGACGGCCTCGGGGGCCTCTGATTGAAGCAGAAATGAGGGCGACGCGAACGGTGGATTAGGAAGCGTTGCCGGATGCGAGAAAGGCCGGCCAGAGCGCGCGAAATTCGCGGGCGACGACCGTTTTAACTTCGACGAGGTCGAGGGTTTGGCCGAGTTCGGCGTGGAGCGAGGTGACGGTTCCGTCGCTCGCGGCGATACCGCAGGGGACGATGCCGGCGAAGTGGGGGAGGTGGGCGTTAACGTTGAGGGCGAACCCGTGGTACGTGACCCAACGTCGAACGGCGACCCCGAGCGCGGCGACCTTGCGCGGACCGATCCAGATGCCGGTGAGGCCGGGTCGGCGGGTGGCGACGAGGCCGAGGGTACCGACGCTGTTAATGAGCACGTCTTCCAGAAAACGCAGGTAAGCGTGGAGGTCGGGGCGCGCGCTCAGCGACACAACGGGATAACCGACGAGTTGGCCGGGACCGTGATAGGTGATGTCGCCGCCTCGGTTAGTTTTGACGACTTCGACGCCCTCGGCGGTGAGGCGGGCGGCGTCCCAGACGAGGTGTTGTTCGGCGCCGGTGCGGAGGCCGACGGTGAAAACCGGATCGTGTTCCGTGAACACCAACGTGTCGCCGACCTCGCCCGCGAGGCGTTGCGCGACGAGCGCTTCTTGTGCGAGGCGGGCGGGCTCGTAGCGCGTGCGACCCCAATCGATGAGCGCGACGGGCGGCGGGGCGGCAGGCGGGATAATGTTTCGGGCGGACGCAGGCATCGGTTGATAGTGCGCGGATTTTTCAAGGCGGCGCAACTCCGGGCGTTACAGCTGGGCGGGCTTCGGCTAGCTCTGATTGATGACTGTGTCGCAACTCCATCTCGCAAACGTGAAACGCTCGGGCGAAATTTTAACCGCCGCGTTGGCCGGTCGCGCTCCGAAGATCGCGATCATTTTAGGTTCCGGCCTCGGTGGACTCGCGGATCGCATCGAGCAAGCCGTGACGGTGCCGTACGCGGAGTTGCCCGGTTTCCCGGTGTTGACGGTGATGGGCCATACGGGCGCGTTGGTCGCGGGATTGCTCAATGACGTGCCGGTGATCGTGCTCAAGGGCCGGAAACATTTTTACGAGACCGATGACCCGTATCCGCTAAAAACGATGGTGCGGACCTTGCGCGCGGTGGGCGTGGAAACGTTATTTTTGTCGAATGCGGCGGGCAGTTTGCGCGCGTCGATCGGCGTGAGTCAGCTGATGTTGATCACGGATCATATTAATTTTCTCGGCCTGAATCCGCTGACGGGCGCGAACGACGAAGATTTCGGCCCGCGCTTTTTTGGGATGAGCGACGCTTGGGATCCTCAGCTTTCGCAGAAAATATCGGTCGCGGCGGCGCAGGAAAAAATTCCGCTACACCGCGGTGTTTACATGGCGTTTCGCGGGCCGTCGTTTGAGACGCCGGCGGAGATTCGCATGGCGCAAATTTGGGGCGCGGATGCGGTCGGAATGTCCAGCGTGCCCGAGTGCCTGATCGCGCGGCATTGCGGCCTCAAAGTTGTCGGCGTGTCGTGTATCACCAACATGGGCGCAGGGCTTTCCGATGAACAGCTCACGCACGCGCACACGCTTAAAAATGCCGCCAAAGGCGCGGCGGATTTCGAGCGACTCGTGAGCGCGGCGGTGCCGTTGCTGGCCGGTTAATGGCGCGGTGAGGTCAGCCCGCGTGCGGGTGCTGATAGGGCGCGCGGTAGGCGCGCTTCAGTAACTTCGCGGCGGCAGGGGAATTGGTGATTTGCTCGCTCTGAGCGTCCCACGTGAGGCGGTCGCCGGTTTCGTAGGCGATCATCGCTAGTTTGACGGTGCTCGTGGAAAGATGCGCGTCGGCGAGGGTGCCGCTGGGGGCTTTGCGTTGGCGCACACCGTCGAGGAATTCACCGAGATGCGTAGCGCTCATGTCGCCTTTGACTTCGCGGACTTGGCGCTCGGCGCCTTTGGTGCCGGGCAAGTGAATCCATTTAGTATCGGAGACGAAAATCGTGCCTTTTTCGCCGTAGAAAAAGATACCGTTGTTGAATTCGGGCGTGAGCTCGGCGGAACCCCAGTGGCGGTGGCGCCATGTGACGGGACAGCGCGCAAATTCGAAATGCGCCGTGAGCGTGTCAGGCGTGGTGATCTTGCCTTGAAGTTGGTAAAGTCCGCCGGTGGCGCTGATGAAGCGCGGGGCGGTTTCGTTGAGGATAAAGCGAGTCGCGTCGATCAGGTGGATGCCCCAATCAAAGAGGTGGCCTTGGCCGTATGTTTTTTCGAGGCGCCAATTTTTGTGGCCGACTTGCGCGCTGTAGGGAATCAGCGGGCCGGGGCCACACCACAGTTCCCAATCGAGCGAGGGTGGCGGCGTGACGGGCGCGGGGTTGGCGGTGCCGGCAGTGAAATGGATCTGGGCATCAACGTTGACGATGCGGCCGAGCGAGCCGGCGGCGATAAAGTCGCGGACCGCGTGAAAGGCGGTGCTCTGGCGGCGTTGAAAACCGATTTGCACAATGCTGCGGCTCTTGGCGGCTGCATCGAGCATCGCGCGGCCTTCACGAATGTCGTAGGCGAGAGGTTTTTCGCAGTAGACGTCGAGTCCGCGTTGCACGGCGGCGATAAAGGGCAACGCGTGCCACTGGGTTGGTGTGGCGATGATGACGCCTTCGAGCCCGGGCGCGGCGAGAAGATCGGCGTAGTGTTTGAACGTGAGAGGCCGCGAACCTTGGAGCTTTTCAATCTCCACGGCGGTGCTGGCGAGGTGCTCGCTGTCGATATCGCAAAGCGCGCTGATCTGGGCGCCGCCGGCCTTGAAGGCGGCCTTGACGTTGACCATGCCCCACCAGCCGCAGCCGATGAGACCGAGTTTGACCGTGCGCGGGGCGGCGGTCGCGGGTACGGTCGAGGCGGGGGTTTGGGTCAAAGCGGGCGCGGCTTTTGTCTCGGCGGCTTCGGTGCGGAGGGCGGAGAGAGCAGTCGCGCCGAGGGCGGCGGTACCGAGGAATTGGCGGCGGTTGAGGGGTTTCACGAGGTCAGTTTCTAAAGATGCCGTCGCGGCGGAAAGTTAAAAATTTCACCCCCGGGCGTATTAGGGGGAATGTCACAGGGTGGAATTTCCGTTTGCCCCGAGTGAAACAGCGTGGATTGTGGAACCTTCCATGAGCGACACTCCTCTTGATATTTCCCACGACCAGCATGCCGTGCGGCGCCAAAAGCTCGCCGAGATGCGCGCCGGGGGCTTCGACCCGTTTCGCGCCAGCGTGGCGCAGACCCATTTTTCGCAGGACGCGATCAAGCTCCACGTTGCCGGCCAAGACAACACCGTGACCGTGGCAGTCGCGGGCCGGCTTGTGACGATCCGCGATATGGGCAAGAGCCAGTTCGCGAAAATTCTCGATCAACAAGGTCAAATCCAGCTCTACCTTAAAAAAGACGTCTTGGGTGATGAAGCCTTCGCGATGTTCAAGAAGCTCGATCTGGGCGACATCATTGGCGTCAAAGGTACGCTGTTTGTGACAAAGACCGGCGAAGTCACCGTGCGGGTGGAAAGTTGCACGCTCGTTGCGAAGGCGCTGCGGCCGTTGCCAGAAAAGTGGCATGGGCTGAGCGATGCGGAGCAGGTTTATCGTCAGCGTTATCTCGATCTGATCGTGAACGCGGAGTCGCGGGCGCGGCTGTTGTTGCGCTCGAAAATCGTGTCGCACATCCGCCGCTTTCTCGACGCCCAGCAATTTATCGAAGTGGAAACCCCCGTGTTGCAAAGTGTCGCGGGTGGAGCGGCCGCGCGGCCTTTCCAGACGCACCACAATGCGCTGGGCGTGGATTTCGTGCTCCGTATTTCGCTCGAACTTTACCTCAAGCGCATGCTCGTCGGTGGCTTTGACCGCGTGTACGAGATCGGTCGCAATTTTCGCAATGAAGGCGTGTCGCGCCGTCATAACCCCGAGTTCACCATGCTCGAGGTTTATCAGGCTTACAGCGACCACCGCGGGATGATGACGCTCATTAAAGACATGCTCACCTCACTCTGCCGCGACGTCCTCGGCACGACCAAGATCAAGCACGCCGCGAGCGGGCAAGAGATCGACTTCGGTGGCGAATGGCGCGAAGTGAATTACAAAGATCTCATCCGTGAAACCACGGGCGACGCGGAGTGGTTTGCCCGTAGCAAGGCGGAAAAAATCGCCGGCGCCGAGAAACTCGGTCTCCACGTCGATCCGAAATGGGAAGAGTTCGAGATCACCAATGAAATTTTCTCCAAGAAGATCGAGCCTACGCTGATCCAGCCGACCTTTGTCATGAAACTCCCCAAGGAGTTGTGTCCGTTGGCGAAAATCAGCCTCGATGATCCTTCGACCATCGATGTCTTCGAGCTCACGATCGGCGGCATGGAAGTCGCGCCGGCTTACTCCGAGCAGAACGATCCCGATGTGCAGCGTGCGATGTTTGAAGCGCAGGCCGGCGAGGAAAAGCAGAACATTGACCAAGATTTCCTCCTCGCGCTCGAACACGGTATGCCGCCCGCCGGTGGCATGGGCGTAGGTATCGATCGCTTGTGTATTTTGCTCACGGGCGCAGAGAGCATTCGTGACGTGATTCTCTTCCCGCAGCTCCGCCAGCGCGGTGAGGTGAAAATCGAAACCGTTACTCCGGTCGCACTCGACAAGGTCTTCGCTTCGCCGAAGCCAACCGCCTAGTTCTCCGTGCCCTGGTACCTCTACCTCGCTCTGAAACAACTCTTCCCTACGGGGCGGAAGTTTCCGTTTTTCACGGCGATCTCGGTGCTGGGCGTAGCGTTGGGCGTGGCGTTGCTGGTGATCTCCACGAGCGTGATGGGCGGATTTGGTTACGAAATCCGCCGCATGATCGTGGACACGCAAGGCGAAGTCCAAGTGCGCGCCGATAGTCTGATCAATGACTCGGTGGGCTTGCAGGCGCGCCTCGCGACCGTGCCGGGCGTGGTGGCCACGACGCCGTTTGCTGAAGGTGTCGTGATGCTCGAACACGAGCGCAAACCGGCGTATCCCGCGATGCAAGGAATCGACGTGAATCGCGTGGGCGCCGTCGTACCGCTGGAGAAATTTATTCGCCTCGGTCGTCTTGAGGATCTCGACGACGACTCAGTGATTCTTAGTTCGAAACTCGCGCTCTCGATCGGCGCGCGTCTGGGCAGTAAGGTCGAAGTGTATTCGCCGCTGTTGCTGGAGAAATTAAAAAACGACGAAGTCTTCCTGCCGCGCGAATTACGTGTCGTCGGCATTTTTGAGGTCGGTCACCAACAACTCGATAGTTCAGTCGTGCTCGTGACTTTGCGTCAGATGCAGGAACTCTACGGGCTCGGCGGCGCGATTCACGGCATCAACGTCAAGATCGCACCGAAGGCGGACGCCGACGCCGTCGCAAGTCTCATCAACGCTTCGCTACCGCCCGCGGCCCGCGCCCATGCCCGTTCTTGGATCGAGGCTAATCAGGATTTTCTCTTCATCCTTCAACTGGAGAAAAACATGATCTTTTTTCTACTCACGTTTATCATCATCGTTTCGGCGTTTTCTGTGACGAGTTCGCTGTTGATCTCAGTCGTGCGGAAAACCCGCGAGATCGGCCTGCTCGGCGCACTCGGCGCGGAGCCGCGGCAGGTGGCGGCGTGTTTTTGTTTTCAGGGCCTTTTAATCGGCTCGGCGGGGACGATGGTCGGGCTCGCGCTCGGTTTCGCGACGCTGCATTTTCGCAACTTGCTCGTCGAAGGCTTCACGCGGCTCACTGCGAGTGAGGAGGTACTCACCCGTTTTTACCAATTCAGCCAATTGCCGGCGCATACTGCGGTGGGTGATGTTATCTTAATCATCGTCTGCTCTGTGGCGATTTCAACACTCGCCGGACTCCTGCCGGCGTGGCGTGCGGCTCGGCTCAAACCGGTGGAGGCCTTGCGCAATGAGTAATGCTATTCTCACGGCGCGCGGATTGCGAAAAACGTTTCTGAGCGGCGATCGTCGCCTCGAGGTACTCACAGGCCTCGATCTCGATGTCGCGGCGGGCGAGAGCGTGAGTATCCGGGGCGAATCCGGTTCCGGCAAATCGACGTTGCTCCAACTCCTCGCCGGACTCGACGCGCCCGATGCGGGTACGCTCGCGTGGGCGGGCACGCCGGACACGGGCACGAAGCGGCGCGCGACGTTTCTTGGGATCGTGTTTCAATCTTTTTACCTCATGCCCGAGCTCAACGCCCGAGAAAACGTGCTGATGGCGCGTCGCATTTTGGGTGGGATCGACGTTGAGGCGAGGACGCGAGCCGATGAATTACTTGCGAAAGTCGGTCTCACCGAGCGCATGACGCACATGCCAGCGCAGCTTTCCGGCGGTGAGCGTCAACGCGTTGCCGTGGCGCGTGCGCTCATGAATTCACCCCGCCTCATCCTCGCTGACGAGCCTACGGGTAATCTCGACGAACGTACGGGCGACGCCGTGATCGAGCTGTTGCTTGGGCTTTGCGCGGAGACGAAAACTTCGCTCGTGCTCGTAACCCACAATGCGGCGCACGCCCAAAAAACGCATCGCCAACTCGTTTTACGCGGCGGAACCTTTCCTCATGGCTAAACCCAAAATCCGCTGCGGCGTCGTCGGGGTCGGCTCCCTCGGTCAGCACCACGCGCGTATCTACGCGAGCCTGCCCGGCGTTGAATTCGTCGGCATTTTCGAGTCCAACGACGCTCGTGCGGTTGAAATCTGCGCGAAATTCAACTGTCGCCGTTTCGCCACGCTGGAGGCGCTCGGTGAGGCCTGTGACGCGGTCTCGGTGGTCGTCCCGACGGATCGACACGCGGAAGTCGCCTTGCCGCTCCTCGCGCGCAAAACGCATCTACTGATCGAGAAACCGATCTGCGCTTCGCTGGAGGAAGCGGAACAAGTTTTGGCGGCGGCCCGGCAGTACGGTTGCCTCGTCCAGGTCGGGCACATCGAACATTTTAACCCTGTGATGGCCTTTTTGGAAAAACAGGTCGATCACCCGCAATATCTCACGGCGGAACGACTCGCCCCGTATCAGCCGCGCGGCACCGAAGTCGGCGTTGTGCTCGATCTGATGATTCACGATATCGGAATCGTGCTCGCGCTGATCAAATCGCCGATCGCGAAGATCGACAGCGTGGGTGTCAGCGTCCTCTCAAAAACCGAGGACATCGCCAACGCGCGCATCCAATTTGAAAACGGCTGTGTGGCTAATCTCAGTGCGAGCCGTATGAGCCTTAAGAAGGCCCGCGAGATCCGCGTGTTTCAGGATAACGCTTATCTCTCGCTCAACTTCATGGAGCAAAAAGGGCATCTGGTGAAGAAGAGCGACATCATCGCCTACGGGCTCAAAATGAAAGTCGGCCTCGTGAAAGCCGGCGATGTGAGTTCGATCCCGGTGAAGGAAATTCCCATCGAGAAAGGTGAACCGCTCGCGCTCGAATTAGCGTCTTTTGTTGAGAGCGTGGCGCAGGCCCGTCAGCCGAAAGTCGGCGCGGCCCTGGGTAAATCAGCGCTGGAAGTGGCGATCACGATCACCGAGCAGATTCGGGCGCAGCAACGCTGACGATGAGCGGGGCGATGCTACCTT
>CAMDRP010000019.1 GCA_945906965.1 Opitutus sp. GAS368
AAGAGGTGACCGAGTAACGCTTGATCGTCATTTGTGGCGGCGCCGATGCGCGGCAGGGCTTTTTTTGGGATGATGAGCAGGTGGACCGGCGCTTGGGGCTGGATGTCGTGTAGGACGATGCAGAGTTCGTCCTCGTGCTCGATTTTGGCAGGAATTTCGCGGGCGATGATGCGCTCGAAAAGGGTCTTGGACATGTGCGGAGGTTGGCGGCGCAATCGGCGGATGACACGGCAGAATTTTGAGCCTCGCGGTGGTTTTGGTCGCCCGAGCGGCCTAGATGAACAGCAGGTGTAAATCGGCAGTGCGGGCGGTGCGGGCGGCGGTGAGTTCGCGGATGAAGGCGAGGGCTTCGGTGTAATCGCGTTGGCGGCGGGGCGTAGCACGCAGAGCAGGCGGTAGCAGAGCGGGACGGAGGTTGGTTACGAGCAACGTGGACTCGCGGAAGGTGGCGAGTTGCTTCAGGCCGGTCATGATGCCGGCGCGCGTAAAAAGCGGTGTAGCGGCGTGCGGGGTGGCGGCGGCATCCCAGTGGAAAAAGCCGTGTTGGGGGAGATCCGCGAAGCGTCGAGCGAGGAGGGTGGCCGCGGCGGCGTTGAAGGCGTCGTCAAAGGTCGCGGCAAATTCGGGGTGCGCGGCGGTCTGGGTTTCGAGTTCGCCGAGACTGAAGGTGATGGCGGTCTTGATCTGCTCGGCGAGGTAGAGGTCGCGGCCGGTGACGTGCGCGAAGAGCTCGTTAATGAAGTGCAGGCGACGGAGGTCGTCGCGGGAGCGCTTCATTTCTGCGGTTTGTCGAGGCTGCTGATCTCGTCGACGAATTCAGTGACGTCGCGAAATTCTTTGTAAACGCTGGCGAAGCGGACGTAGGCGACTTGGTCAATGTTGCGGAGGCGTTGCATGACTCCGTGGCCGAGGGCGTGTGAAGGTATTTCAGTGTCGAATTGGGCTTCGACGGAATCCATCACGTCCTCGACGAGCATGGCAATTTGTTCGAGGTCAACGGGACGTTTGTGGCAAGCGGCGCGGACGGCGCGGACGAGTTTCTCGCGGTCGAATTCTTCGCGGCGGCCATCACGTTTAATAACGACGACGCCGTCACGCAAGACGGCTTCGGTTGTGCTGTAACGGTGGCCGCATTCGAGACATTCGCGGCGGCGGCGAATGGTGGAGCCTTCCTTGCTGATGCGAGAATCGATGACCTTGTCCTCGATGGAGGTGCATTTGGGGCAGCGCATGGTCAGGAGAGTGACAGAAAGTTTTTCAAAATGTTCATTCCGCCTTCGGTCGCGATGGACTCGGGGTGGAATTGGACGCCCCAGATCGGGAGCGTGCGATGGCGAAGGCCCATGACCTCGCCCTCGGCGGTCTCGGCGGTGATCTCGAGGGCGGCGGGAAACGTGGCGCGCTCGACGAGCAGCGAGTGGTAGCGCGTGGCGGCGAAGCCTTGGGGCATGCCGTGGAAAACGTCGGTGTTTTTATGCAGGATCGGCGAGGTCTTACCGTGCATGAGGCGGCTCGCGCGGACGACGTGGCCGCCGTAAAAATGGCCGATAGATTGGTGGCCGAGGCAGACGCCGAGGATGGGCTTCACACCAGCGAAAGCCTGGATCATGTCGAGCGAGACACCAGCTTCGGCGGGCGAGCAAGGGCCGGGCGAAATGAGGATGCGATCGGGGTTGAGCGCGAGGGCTTCGGCCGGGGTGATCTGATCGTTGCGAAACACGCGTTGGGTCACGCCCAGCTGGCCAAAGTATTGGACCAAGTTGAAGGTGAAGGAGTCGTAGTTGTCGATGACGAGGAGCACAGTAGTCGAGTGACTACTACCTCGTGGATTGACAGCGGGGTCAAGCGCGCGGGTAGGGTGGGGCGCTGCCATGCCCGATCATTTCCAGTTGTTAAAGACCGATACCGTCACTGCTGCCCGCCGGGGTCGCTTGCGCACGCGGCACGGCACAATCGAGACGCCGATCTTTATGCCGGTCGGCACGCAGGGTACGGTGAAATCGCTCACGCCGGTGCATTTGCGCGAGATCGGTTCGCAGATCATCCTCGGTAACACTTATCACCTCAATCTGCGCCCGACCTCGGAGTTGATCCACGAGCTCGGTGGGTTGCACAAATTCATGGGCTGGGACGGTCCGATTCTCACGGACAGTGGCGGATTTCAGGTGTTTTCGTTGGCGAAGTTGCGCGACATCCGGGAAGACGGCGTGGCATTTCAGTCGCACTTGGACGGTAAGAAACTTTTCCTTGGACCCAAAGAGGTCATGGGGATTCAGCAAAACCTAGGCAGTGATATCGCGATGGTGATCGACGAGTGTCCGCCTTGGCCGTGCGAACGCGACGCGTGTGCGCAGGCGGTGGCGCGAAGCTATCGTTGGGCGCAGCAATGTAAACAAATCGCCACGGATAACGGTTTTCTCGGCGCGGGTCACCATGTGTTCGCGATCGTGCAGGGTTCCACGTTTGACGATTTGCGGCGTGAGGCGGCGGAGTCTTTGGCCGCGCTGGATTTTCCCGGCTACGCCGTGGGCGGCGTGAGCGTGGGCGAACCCGAACCGGAAATGCTCAAACAGGTCGGGGCGACGACGCCGTTCATGCCGGCGGATAAACCACGCTACACGATGGGCCTCGGTACGCCGCCGCAGTTGTTGAAGATGGTCGCGCTCGGCGTGGATATGTTTGACTGCGTGCTACCGAGCCGCGTCGCGCGCAACGGCCTCGTGTTCACGCCTGATGGCCCCATCAACTTGAAGAACGAAAAATACCGCAACGATCCGCGGCCTATCGTCGAAGGTTTGGACAATTACACCTGCCGGAATTTCTCCCGCGCGTACCTGCGCCATCTTACAGTCGCGGGCGAAATCTTGGCTTCGACGCTGTGCACGCTGCACAATTTGCATTTTTACCTCGATCTCATGGCGCAGGCGCGGGCGCATATCGAAGCGGGTGATTACGCGACGTGGTACCTCGGTTGGGTGGCCCGCTACGAAGCGGGGGCGGCGGCGCGGGTGGCCTAAGCTCCGCTCTCGCCTTACACGCGGAGCTGGTTTTGCTTGGGCTTAGAAATCCCTCCTTTTCCCATGCGTATTCTCGTCACCGGCGGCGCCGGCTTTCTTGGTTCCCATCTTTGCGATCGGCTCATCGCCGAAGGCCATGAGGTGACGGTCATCGATAATCTCTTTACCGGCCGAAAGCAGAACATCGCGCATCTGCTCGAGCATCCGCGTTTCGAATTCGTGCGTCACGACGTGATCGATCCGTTTAAGTTTGAGGTCGACCAGATCTACAATCTCGCCTGTCCCGCCTCGCCGCCGCACTACCAGTATAATCCGATCAAGACGATCAAGACCTCGATCCTCGGCTCGATCAATTGCCTCGGTCTCGCCAAGCGCGTAAAGGCCCGCGTGTTTCAGGCCAGCACAAGCGAAGTTTACGGCGACCCGCACGTTCACCCTCAGCCCGAAAGCTACTGGGGTAACGTTAATCCGATCGGCAAACGCTCTTGCTACGACGAGGGCAAACGCTGCGCCGAGACGCTTTTTTTCGACTACCACCGCGAACACAAAGTCGATATCCGCGTCGTCCGCATTTTTAATACTTATGGCCCGCGCATGCACGAGTCAGACGGACGCGTCGTCTCCAATTTCATCGTGCAGGCCCTGCGCGGCGAAGACATCACGATTTACGGCGACGGCTCGCAGACGCGCTCGTTTTGCTACGTGGATGATTTGATCGAGGGCTGGCTCCGTTTGATGGCGCAGACCGAAACGGTTGGTCCGATGAATCTCGGTAACCCCAGCGAGTTCACGATGCTCCAACTCGCCGAGCTCACGCTCAAACTCGTCGGCGGCAAATCGAAGATCGTGCACAAGCCGCTCCCCTCCGACGACCCCAAGCAGCGCCGGCCCGACATTACGCTCGCCCAAAAAGTCCTCAAGTGGGAGCCCAAGGTGCCGCTCGAAGAAGGCCTCCAACGCACCATCGCCTACTTCAAACCGCGGGTTTGATTGAGATCGAAGGTGAGTGGCGCGTCCTAGTTGTCGGCTGATCCCGCCGGTGTTTTTGCACGCGGGGAGCGGGATCATTTCTTCATTTGCCAAGCTCATGGCTCGGACTAGGCTTACTTCCCCTTCATGCTATCGTTTCTCTTTAAACGTTTCTCTGGCCGTCATTATCGTAAGTTTCTCGAAAAAAGCCGCCCCATCGTCGCGCGCATAAACGAGCTTGAGCTGAGCTACCAAGCCCTCACCGACGAGCAACTCCGCGCCAAGACCGACGAGTTCCGCGCTCGTATCGCCGCCGCCGCCGACAAACGCGTAGCGCTCGAGGCGATTCTGCCCGAGGCTTTCGCCACCGTCAAAAGCGCCGCCCGCCGCCTCAGTGGCCGCAAGGTCATCGTCTGCGATCACGAGCTCACTTGGGACATGGTCCACTTCGATGTGCAGCTCATCGGCGGCATGGCGATTCACGAAGGCAAGATCGCTGAAATGGCCACCGGCGAAGGCAAAACCCTCGTTTCCACGCTCCCGCTATATCTCAACGCCCTAACCGCGCGCAACACCCAGCTCGTCACCGTCAACGATTACCTCGCCCGGCGCGATTCCGAGTGGATGGGCCACCTTTACAACTTCCTCGGCATCTCCGTGGGCTGCATCCAGCAACAAATGTCGCCCAACCTCCGGCGCGAGATGTATGGCCGCGACATCACTTACGGCACCGCCAGCGAATTCGGTTTCGATTACCTCCGCGATAATGGCATGGCCACGCGCAAAGAAGACCAGGTTCAGCGCGACTATTGGTTCTGTATTGTGGACGAAATCGATTCCATTCTCGTCGACGAAGCACGCACGCCGCTCATCATTTCCGGCCCGGCACCGATCGAACGTGAACAACCGTTCACGCGCATCAAGCCGCCCATCGACCGGCTGGTTAACGACCAGACCCGCCTCTGTAATCGCTTCGTTTCGGATGCGATGGCCCTCCTTGAAAAACCCGCGCCCACCCCTGAGGAACGCGATACCGCCGCCCGCAAGATGCTGCAGGTGAAAATGGGTAACCCCAACAACAAGCAGCTCCTCCGCCTCTTGGAGACGCCCGAGTGGCGCAAGCTCCTCGATAAAGTCGAAACGGACCTCAATTCCGACCTCAACAAAGAAGAGCTCTACCGCCTCAAGGAAGACCTCCTCTACGTCGTCGACGAGCGCCAGCATCAAGCCGACCTCACCGAAATTGGCCGCAAGCAACTTCGCCCCGAAAATGCCGACGCGTTCGTCTTGCCCGACCTCGCGACGGAATTTTCCGACATCGAGAAAGACACCGCCTCGACCCCCGAGCAACGCGAAGCCAAGAAGCTCGCCGCGCAGAACCACTATGCCGAAATCTCTGAGGAGATTCACGCTATTTCCCAGCTCCTCCGCGCCTATTCCCTCTACGAGCGCGACGTCGAATACGTCGTCCAAGAAGGCAAGGTCATGATCGTTGATGAAAATACTGGTCGCGTCATGCCCGGTCGCCGTTGGTCCGACGGACTTCACCAAGCCGTCGAGGCCAAGGAAGGCGTCATGATCGAGCGCGAGACGCGCACCTACGCGACGATCACGATTCAAAATTACTTCCGCATGTATGAGAAACTCGCGGGCATGACCGGCACCGCCGAGACCGAAGCTACCGAGTTCCAAGACATCTACCGCCTCGCCGTCCAAGTCATCCCGACGAACCGCCCGTGCATTCGCGTGGATCGCAACGACTCCATATTTAAAACCCGGCGCGATAAGTTTAACGCCGTCGTCAAAGAAATCGAAGCCGCCAACAAGCGCGGCCAGCCCGTGCTCGTCGGTACGGTTAGCGTCGAATCTTCCGAGGTGCTTTCCCGCATGTTGAAACGCGCCGGCGTCATTCACGCCGTCCTCAACGCCAAATTCCACCAGCAAGAAGCCGAGATCGTCTCCCGCGCGGGCCAACGCAGTGCCGTCACCATCGCCACCAACATGGCCGGCCGCGGTACCGACATTAAGCTCGGTGAAGGCGTCCGCGAACTCGGCGGCCTCATGGTCATCGGCACCGAGCGCCATCAATCCCGCCGCATCGACCGCCAGCTGCGCGGTCGTTGCTCGCGTCAGGGCGACCCCGGTCTCACGAAGTTTTTCCTTTCGCTCGAAGACGAGCTGATGCGCCTTTTCCTTCAAGGTAATCTGGCCTCGCGCCTCATGGAAGGCTCGATGAAAGAAGGTGAAGAGCTCGAGCATCCGTGGCTCAACCGCTCGATCGAAAGCGCGCAGAAAAAAGTCGAGCAACAGAATTTCTCCGTCCGCAAACGCCTGTTGCAATACGACGACGTGCTCAACCAGCAGCGCGAAGTCATCTACGGTATTCGCAACTCAGCCATCCATACCGAGCGCCCTAAAGAGATCATCTTTGAGCAAGTCGGCGAAGAAATCATCTCGCGTCTCGCGGTCGCTGGTTTCGGTGAAAAAGGCGGCGCTACGGTCTCCGGCATCGAAAGCCTCGTCGGTTGGCTCAACACCCATTTCCCGATTAGCGTCAGTGCCACCGAACTCACAGGCAACGATCCCGAGGTGCTCAGCGCCAAGCTCGTCGAACGCGTGAAGCAAGCCTACGCGGTCAAAGAATCCGTCGAGGTGCCCGATGCGCTTGGAGCGCTCGAGCGCTACGTTGTTATTAACGCCATCGATCACCACTGGCAGGAACATCTCACCGAGATGGAAAATCTCCGCCAGTCCGTCGGCCTGCGTAGCTACGGCCAGAAAGACCCGCTCGTGGAATACAAGAGCGAGGCCTATAAATATTTCGAGGAGCTGATGACCAACGTGCGGCTCCAGATTTGCACCGGACTTTTCCGGAGCGCCTCCAACATCGAGAGTTTTGAAAACATGCTCTCGCTTCTGAGTCGCACCGCCCGCGCGGTCGGCCCCGCCGATGCGCCCGCGACGCCACGCTTGGAGACGAGCACGACCGTTACCGGCGGCGGCACCTCCGAAGGCGCCCCGGAGGCGGCGCCCGAGATCCAGTTGCCCAAAGTCACGATCCGCCGCGAGACGCCGAAAGTCGGCCGCAACGATCCGTGCCCCTGCGGCAGCGGGAAAAAGTTCAAAGCCTGTCACGGCGCGTGAGTCCGGCTGAGTCAACGAGCGAGCTCGATCCGTACGCGTCCCAACCCTCGTTTTGGCGCAATCAGGCGGAGTACGTGACGGCGGTGATCGTCTTCGTCTTCACCGTGGCGCTCACGGTGTTGGCGTTTCCGCCCCACTCGACGCCAGAGCTCGCCTACGCTTGCCTCGTGCCCGGTTTATTATGGGCCTATCGCCGACCGCGGTTTAAACTTTATGCCGCCACGATGTTGGCCGCGCAGGCGCTGGCGTGGACGATTTTGCTCGGTTGGCTCCACCACGTGACGTGGGCGGGACTTTTTTTGCTCGGGCCGTTTATCGGCGCGTGGGTGGGCGCATGGTTCCTCGCGGCATGGTGGGCGTTGCCGCGTGTGATCGGACGCAAGACGCCCTTGCGTTTGATGGTGTTACTCGGGCTCGCGGGCTTGTGGTGCATTAACGAGTGGCTGCGGACGTTTGTGCTCGGTGGTTTTCCGTGGCTGCCACTCGCGGCGAGCCAATGGGAACGCGTGAGCGTACTGCAGCTCGCGGCTTACACGGGGCAGGGCGGGGTGTCGTTCGTGCTCGTCGCCATGAACCTTGGTTTCGCCGCTTATTCGCACCGGTTGTTTTGCGAGGGCGTCTCAGGCCTTAATAAGCGCAGTCAGGAATTTTTTCTCGCGGTTTTTTTGCTCTTTGTGGCGTTAAGTGTGCACGTGCAGGAGACGTTTAATCGTGCGCCGTATTACACGACTCTGGGGCGAGTGGCGTTCGTGCAACCTTACGTTTCGCAAGAGGTGAAATGGGATCCGACGAAGGCGCCGGGCATCATCGCGACGCTCGAAAAAACCACCCTCGCCGCAGCGGCGACCAAGCCCGATCTCATGCTTTGGCCCGAGGCCGTGACGCCTTGGGCCGTGCGCGGTGATTCCAACGTTAAAGACTTCACGGAGTCTTTGGTGAAGCGCGCGGAGACTTCCTTGTTGCTGGGCTCCATTGCGATTGAGGATCTAGGTCGGCCCGAGGAGCGTTGGTTCAATGGAGCTTTTCTGGTGACGCCGGAGGCTGGGTTACAGTCGACCTACTACGCAAAACGTAAACTCGTCCCGTTTGGTGAATTTGTGCCGTTTCGTCCGGTCTTGGGCTGGCTCAAGAAATTTGTGCCGATCGGTGATGATTTCGCGCGCGGTACGGAGGCCTCTTCGTTGCTGGTGCCCATGCGGGGTGAGTCAGTCGCTTTTGGGGCGTTGATTTGTTACGAGGATATTTTCCCCTCGCTGGCGCGGGCGAGCGTTCTGTCGGGCGCAGATGTGCTGACGGTTGTCACCAATAACGGTTGGTTCGGCGAAGGCGGCGCGACGTATCAACACGCGGCGCATTCGGTTTTGCGCGCGGTGGAAAATCGCCGCCCGGTGCTACGCTGTGGCAATGGGGGTTGGAGCGGTTGGATCGACGAATTTGGCAACGCGCGTTTCACGATGCGCGAGGATGACGGAAATATTTATTTCCGTGGCGCCCAAGTTGCTACGATCGCGCGCGACTCCCGCTGGATTGGGCGCACGAGTTTTTATACGAGGCACGGAGATTGGTTTGTAGTGCTGAGTTTGGCGCTGGCGGCGGCGGCTTATCTCAGTGGACGGCGCGAAAACCCGGTCCTTTAGGGCCGGGATGAAGTGCCGCCCTTCTTGATTTTTGAGCTCAAGCCAAAAAAAACGACACTGCAGCCTCCACGATTCGCGTCTGAAATAATTCCTAGGGCCGCGCAAAAAAAATGGCGACGATCCTTTAAGCCTTTCGTTTCGCCCTCGAGCCGACCAGAGCTCAGGACGCCGCTTTGCGGGCCTGGGTTCCTTCCTTATGTTTCCTGTGGAACTAGCTGCTTGCGCAGCGCAGCGATGCGAACCGCCTCTAAATGCGTCCCCCTGCTTCGCAGTCGTGTTGCTTAAGAAAATCCCGGCCGTTCAGGGCCGAGAAGAGGTTAAGACTCGGGTGATTACTTCACCGATCTCTGGGTTTCTTAGTCCCGGAAGGTTTTAGCAACAAGATCGGCTGGAAACTGCTTTTCAACGTGAACAACGCCACCGAGAACGTCCTTCTCATGCCGATCCAAGTTAATTTCGGCGGCACGCCTTGGGCCTTCCGCATCATCGACTCGCGCCAATTCATCCTCACGTCGACGTTCAACTTCTAATCGCGGCCTAATCCGCGTTACCCTTTGGCTCCCTCGTCTGAGGGAGTTTTTTTTGACCTGCCGAGCTGTGCCTGAATCCGGCACAATCATTTTCGCCCCATGGCTTGAGTCTCACCTCGTACTGCTTGTTCGGGAATGATCACCGGCTTTTCGCCTGACAACCTCGCGGCAGGCTCTGAGATTTTCCCCGATGTCTCCCCAACTTCTTCGCCGCGCCGTCGAGGCGCTTTCCACATTCAAGATTGAGACGCCCTCTTGGGGCTTCGCCGATACGGGTACGCGCTTCGGGAAATTTTTCCAAGACGCCGCCGCGATCGATATGAACGATAAGCTCGCCGATGCCGGTCATGTGCACGCGCTCACGGGTTGCTGCCCGACGGTGGCCGCGCACGTACTCTGGGATTTCAAGGCCGGCGAAGACCCGAAGGCGGTGGTCAAACTCGCGCGCAAACACGGCGTGAAGATCGGCTCCATCAACCCAAACCTTTTCCAAGATCAGTGCTACAAATGGGGCGCGTTTGCCAATAACGACGCCGCCATCCGCGCGCGGGCCGTGGCGCATTGCGTCGAATCGGCGAAGATCATGCAGGCCGTGGGCAGCGAGTACCTTTCGCTCTGGTTTGCCGAAGGCACGAGCTATCCCGGCCAAGACAATATTCGCGCCCGCAAGGCGTTTTTTGAACAGAGCCTCAAAGAGCTGCACAAGAGCATCGGCCCGAAGCAGACGATGCTCGTGGAGTATAAACCATTTGAGCCCGCCTTCTACGCGACTGACATCGCCGATTGGGGCATGGCCTACATCCTCGCCAAAAAAGCCGGCCCGCGCGCCAAGGTGCTCGTCGATACCGGCCACCATTACGTCGCGCAAAATATCGAGCAGATCGTCGCTTGGCTCCTCGATGAAGACATGCTCGGCGGTTTCCATTTCAACGACCGCCGCTACGCCGACGACGATCTCACGCTGGGTTCCATCGACCCGTATCAGGTCTTCCGCATTTTCCACGAGATTCACACCTTTGCCGCCGAGCGCGGTCGCCAGCCGAAGATCGCCTACATGATCGACCAGTCGCACAACGAAAAACCCAAGATCGAAGCGACGATCCAGACTGTGGTCATGGCGCAGGAACTCTACGCCAAGGCCGCCCTCGTCGATCACCTCGCCCTCCGCCGGGCCCAGGCCGCCAACAACGTCGTCGACGCCGAACTCGTCTTGAAAAAAGCCTTCTTCACCGACGTCTCACCCGCGCTCGCCGCTTGGCGAAAAGCTAACAAACTCCCCGCGGATCCGCTCGCGGAACACCGTCGCACGGGCTACGCCCGCACGGCTGCGGTTGAGCGTAAACGCCGCCGCGCCGCTCTCGGGATCGGCCAGACTGGCAGTTACGCCTGAGCCGACGCGCCGAAGATTTTCCGGTTTCCCCTTTGCCCGCCGTCCGCCCTTAGGGCGCGGCGGGTTTTGATTTTTCAGCGTAAAAATGCGTGCACTCGGCGCACAGGCCGCGCTAGCTCGTGCTCGTCTCTCAACCCCTTTTACCTATGAGCACGCCTTCTTATTGCCTCACGCCTGTACAACAGAAATTTTACGCCGACAACGGTTACCTCCTCGGCCTGCCGCCGATTTTCTCCCGCGCGGAGATGGACCGCATCAACGCCGAGTTGCCCAACATCCTCGCGTTGCTCGAAACCGGTGAGACATCGAAAGACATCCGCGAATGGCACGAGGCCAGTACCTACCTGTACGAAATCGCGATGCACCCGCGGATCCTTGATCTCGTTGAAGGCATTCTTGGAAAAAATTTCTACATGTGGGCGAGCAGCTTTTTCATCAAGGAGCCGCACACGAATTCCACCGTGGGCTGGCATCAAGACGCGTATTACTGGCCGATGACGCCTCACAACTCCGTCACCGTCTGGCTCGCGTTTGACGACGTCGATGAAGTTAACGGCGGCATGAAATTGCTCCCTGGCTCACACCGTGGCGGGATCATCAAGCACAAGAAATCACTCACGACGTCCTCGGTGCTTACGCTCGAACTCGCCGATGGTTCCGATTTCAGCGCCGACAACGCCATCCAGTTCCGCCTTAAAGCCGGCGAATGTTCGCTGCACGACGACCGCGCCATTCACGGCTCACCCGCCAATCCAAGTGACCGCCGTCGCGCTGGCCTCACCGTCCGCTACTCGGGTACCAACGTCAAAAACGACCTCGCGGTGAACCCGAATTTCAAAACCTATCTCTGCCGCGGCGTGGACGAGTTTCGCCACAATCCCGTCGGCGTGCCTCCGACCACGCGTTACGGTCGCCCGAGTTTCAAGGCCGTGAGTAACGAAGAAGCCGGAAAAGTCTAAGCCGCACTTATTCAGCTGTTTAGAAACCTGGAAACGGTTTCGCGCGTTGGCAGAGTTGGAGCGGGATGCCCCACGGGTCGCGCAACATGATGAGCAGGGAGCCATCGGGCTGCGGTTCTTCGAGGAAGAGCTTCGCGCCGGCGGCTTCGAGACGCGCGCGGTCGGCGCGGGCGTCGGTCGTATAGAGTGCGAAATGAAAACACAGTGGATGCGCGGCGGCGTAATCGGGAATGGCGGCGCCGGGGTTGTGATAAATTTCAACGGTCACGCGGCCCGTGTCATCGGCGAGAAAGTGTGTGAAAGGCGCGTCTTCGCGGCGGCGCGCGATGTGAAAGCCCGCGTGACTGACGTACCAAGCGGCCATGGCGCGGGGATCGGGCACGTTCAGGGCGAAGTGTTCGAATTTCATAAAATTAAAAACGCGTTTGGGCGGTAATCAGTTGAGGCGCCAAATCGTGAAGTTGAGCCACGAGGCGAAGGTGACCCAACCAAGGTACGGCGCCCAAAGTAGCGCGGCCAAGCGATCGAGGCGGATGAGGCGTAATTGCAGCGCGATGAGCAGGCTCCAGAACACGACGATTTCCATGAGCGCCGCGCCCGGGTTGTGCGCGCCGAAGAACAACAACGACCAGACGACGTTGAGGAAAAGTTGCGCGAACCAGAGCACGATGGTTGAACCCGCGCCCGATTCAGTGCGACGCAACCAGACCCGCCACACGGCGATCGCCATGAATAAATAGAGCATCGACCACACGGGCGCGAAGACCCAGTTCGGCGGATTCCACGACGGTTTTGCAATCGTGGGATACCACGTGGTGACGCTTGCCGTCGTCGCGAGCGCGCCGATGGCGGAGGCGGCAAAAGCGACGACGATGAACAGGGTGAGGGCGAGCCAGCGATTCACGGCGCTAGTGAAACGACGCTGGTGAAACTTGCAATCTTCGCCAGCACCTTAGACGACCGCGCTGAAGACCTCGCGCAAGATTTTCACGGCAGCCGCGAGTTCGTCGGCGGTGGCGGTGAGCGGCGGGAGGAGGCGAATGACGTTCCCACCGGCCATGGGCGCGAGTAGGCCGTGCTCGCGGAGCGCGGCGACGGTGGGCGCGGGATCGGAGGTTAGTTGCAGACCGACGAGATAGCCCTGACCGCGGAAGGTGGTGAGACGCGCGGGGAAATCGGCGACGAGTTGGCGGAGCGCGGCGTGCCATGGCTCGCTCCGCGTGCGCACCGTGGTCAGGAGGTCTTCGGATTCGATGACATCAAGTACGGCGAGCGCGGCGGCGCAGGCGAGGGGCGTGCCGCCGAAGGTTGTGCCGTGGTTACCGGGTTTAAACAGTTCGGCGTGGCGGTCGCGGACCCAAATCGCGCCGATGGGAAAACCGCCCCCGAGGCCCTTGGCCATGCCAATGGCGTCGGGCGTGACGCCCGCGTGTTCGAAGGCGAAAAAATGCCCGGAGCGGCCGATCCCACTTTGTACCTCGTCGAGGATGAGCAGCAGGTGGTGCTGGTCGCAGAGCGAGCGCAGGCCACGGAGGAAATCGGGTGTGCAGACGTTGATGCCGCCTTCGCCTTGAATCGTCTCGACGAAGATAGCGGCAGTTTGTTCGTCGATAAGTGCGGCGAAGGATTCGAGATTATTGAGTTCACCGAACGCGAAACCGGGTACAAGTGGACGGAATCCTTTTTGGATTTTTTCCTGCGGAGTAGCGCTCATGCCGCCGTAGGTGCGGCCGTGAAAAGCATTTTTGGCGCAGATGATTTTCGGGCATTTACCCTCTTCGCCACTCTTGGCGATGCCGTGGAGCCGGGCGAGTTTGATCAGGGCTTCATTAGACTCGGCACCGCTGTTGCAGAAGAAAACGCGGCCGGGACCGGCGTAGCCGACGAGACGTTGCGCGAGTTGGCCTTGATTGGGATGACGGAACAGATTGCTGACGTGGATGAGCGTGGCGGCTTGAGCCTGCACGGCGGCGACCCAGCGTGGGTGGCAATGACCAAGGGCGTTGACCGCGATGCCGGTGGTGAAATCCAAGTAGCGACGGCCGACATCGTCCCAGACGTAGGCGCCTTCGCCGCGAACTAAGTTCACGGCCGGACGTCCGTAGTTTTTCATCACATACGCGTCGTAGAGAGCGGCGGTGTCGGCGGACGAAACGGTGGCGGAAGAATTCATGGCGGCTGGATGTACTAAAACAGATCGGGCGGCGCGGGCAAGTGTGCGCGTGGCTGGTGCGCGTAAAAACGACGCGCCTCAGTCGAAGCTTTGGCGGGAGTTGCTGCGAAGAAAGTCGGCGATGGCGGTGGTGAAGATATCGCCGAATTCATCCCGTTTCTTTTCGCCGATGCCGGGAATGCCTTCGAGGGCGGCTAGCGTTTGCGGATATTCGCGGGCGAGGGCGCGGAGGGTGTTGTCGCCAAAAACAATGTAGGCCGGGACCTTGCGCTCGTCGGCGAGTTTCTTGCGGAGCGCGCGGAGACGTTCGAATAGAATTTCGTCGCAAGCGATGTCGCCCTCGCGGCGGGTGGCGACGCGGCGGGATTTGGGCGTGTCGATGGGTTTGGTGAGCGTAATGGGCGTGCGGGTACGTAGAATCTCGCGTCCGGATTCGGTGAGCTCGATCGTGGCGTATTCGCCGGGGCTGATGCCGAGGTAGCCGAGGCGCAGGAGCTCGCGGCCGATGCTGCCCCACTGGGAGCGGGTAAGCTCGTGGCCGATGCCGTAGGTCGTAAGCTGGTCGTGGCCCCAGCGCGTGATTTTTTCGGTCTTCGCGCCGGTGAGGACCTCGATGACGTGGTTCATGCCGGTGCCGAAGCGGGAATTTTGTTGGATGCGGTAGACGCAGGAGAGGAATTTTTGGGCCACGATCGTCCCGTCAAAACTCTCACGTGGTTCGGAGCAGTTGTCACAGGCGCCGCAATTATCGAGCGGGAAGGTTTCGCCGAAATATTGGAGTAACTCGACGCGGCGGCAGCCCGCGCTTTCGGCGTAGTGCACGATTTGGCGGAGTTGGGTGCGGGCGATGGCGCGTTCTTGTTCGCCGGTGATCTCGTCGAGAAAGTGGGTTTGTTTGGCGATGTCGCCGGCGCTGAAGAGCAGCAAGCAGTCGCCCGGGAGACCGTCGCGACCGGCGCGACCCGTTTCTTGGTAATAGCCCTCGATGTTTTTGGGCAGGTCGTGGTGGATGACCCAGCGCACATTGGGTTTGTTGATGCCCATGCCGAAGGCGATTGTGGCGCAGATGATGCGCGTGTCGTCGCGGAGAAACATTTCCTGGTTGCGGGCGCGTTCCTCGGCGGCGAGGCCGGCGTGATACGGGCGCGCGAGGAAGCCGCGGCCCGCGAGGGCATCGGCGACGCGCTCGGCGGTGGCGCGGCTCGCGCAATAGATGATGCCGCTCTCGTGTTCGCGCTTGCGGACGAAATCGATGATCTGTTTCGCGGGTTCGTCTTTGGGGACGACGCGGTAAGTGAGATTTGGGCGGTTGAAGCTCGCGACAAACGTCTGCGGGTCCCGGAGCTTCAGGTGCGTGATGATGTCTTCGCGGACGCGACCCGTGGCGGTGGCGGTGAGCGCCATCATGGGCACGTCGGGTAACGTCGTACGGAGTTTCGCGAGTTGGCGGTATTCGGGGCGGAAGTCGTGGCCCCACTCCGAGACGCAATGCGCTTCGTCGATGGCAATCGCGGTGACGTTCCACGCTTTGAGATTTTCAACCCAGCCCTCGAGCATGAGCCGCTCCGGAGCGACGTAGAGCAATTTGTATTCGCCGCCGTGCAGGCCGCGAAGTCGCGCGCGCGCTTCTTCGGCGCTGAGCGTGGAATTGAGAAACGTGGCGGCCACGCCGCTGGCTTGGAGGGCGTCGACTTGGTCCTTCATCAACGCGATGAGCGGCGAGACCACGACCGTCAGGCCCGGACGGGCGAGCGCGGGCAATTGAAAACACAGGGATTTGCCGCCGCCGGTGGGGAGCAGCGCGAAGACATCTTCGCCGACGAGGTTGGCCTCGATGATTTCACGCTGCAGCGGCCGGAACGTGGAGTAGCCGAACGTGGACTTGAGGAGCTGCGGGAGCGTGGGCACGGCGTGATTCAATAGGAGCGGAAAGCGTAAGAGGCTTCGCCCCGTTGAGCGCAAGGGGCAATCACGGCGCGCGATCGCGGCGTGCCATAGACGGGCGGGGGCGCAGGCGGTGGGGCCTGCGTTATTCTTTGCGCATGGGCCCGACGGGAACGGGCGCAGGCGCAGGCGCGGGCAGGGTGGAAGGCGAAGACGGCGCGGCCAGTTTGCGCAAGAAATTGGTGGGGCCCATGACGAAGCTCCACGCCGGATTTTCCAGGCTGCCGTTGAGTTTCACTTCGAAGACGTTGGAAAAAGGCGTGAGGGCCGCACCGACCAGGCTTTTTATGAAAAGGCTGCTTTCCTGGAACGGATAGATCTTGGCTTTGAAATCGAGGCTGCGGGCCTCGAGCGCGTAACTGCCGCTGCCGACGATGGCGGAGTTGGAGCCAGTGAGTCCAACGTCAGAAAATTCGAGTAAGGGGCCGTTGATTTTGAAGTTGGCGCGGACGGCGTTAAAACGGAGCGAAGTGAAACTAAAAAGCTCGGAGAGCAGGCCGAGGAGTTTGATTTCGCCGAGCGAAGCCCCGTCGAGGGTGGCGCTGCCCTCGCCGTGATAACTGTAGGGATCTGCGCTGGCGCCCTCCGCGGAGAGGGCGACGGAGATGCGGACGTTGGATTTTTCTGCGAGGAAGCGGTTGGGTGCGGGCGGGGGCGTTTTTTTTCGCCGGGCGGCGTAATTTTCGAGGATACTGATGGCGCGGCCGAGGCTGGCGTCTTTGAGCGCGTAATCGAAACCGACGCGGCGTTGGGCGCCGGGGCCGGAGACCTTGGCACGACCGGTGGCCGTGCCGCCCGCGAAGTCGAGGTCGAGGCGGTCGAGTGTGAGCGTATCGTCGCGGAGGGTACCGTTGAAGGCGAGGCGTTCGACGGGGAAATCATGGAAGCGAAACTCGGTGTTGGTCTCGGCGTTGAGATCGATGGATTGGTGCGCGCCGGTGGGCGAGTTGGCGCTGTCGATGCGGCCAGAAATCCGTAGCGTGGGCGGCGAGGTGAACGTGAAGGGCTCGAGAATGTCGCGGGCCGCGGCGCCGAAGATTTTTTCGCCGAGGCTGAGGTCGATGGCGTTGCTCATGAAGGCAAAATCAAAGTGGTGCCAATTGAGGGTGCGGGGATCGAGGGCGCGGGTGAAGGTGCCTCTCACCGAACCGGGTCCTTCGTTGGCGTAGAGTTCTAGAGCGTCGAGAAAGTGCGGCCGGATGAAGAGGCGGGTGCGGACGTAGTCGAAGTGGGCGCCGCGCAGCACGGCGGAGTCGGCTTGGGCGGCGACGATGACGCGAGATTCGCCACCGCTGTTGCGGCCCCAGCGACCGGCGACTTCGACGTTGGCCGGAGGTGGTGCGCTGGGGAATTCGAAAGTTTTAAAGAAATCGGGCCACCATTGAGTAAACCAGCCAGAGATGTCGATCGGGCGGAGTTGGCCGGCGAGCAGGAAGCGGTAATGGTGGGTGGCGGGGTTGTGTTCGTAGGAGCCGCGGGCGTAGTTTGGACCGATTCGAGCGAAGACTTCAGGGGCTAACCAACGGGCGGGCGTGAGTTCGAGCACGGTGCGGGCGTCGGTGATAGGGACGCGGTAGGCGTTGATAATCGGAATCGCGAGCCGGGCTTGGAGCTTTTCCCATTTCCAGCCGGGGCCAAAGCGGGCGTGCGCGTCACTGAGGGTAACGGGCTCAGGGAAATCGATCCAGCGCGTGATGCGATGGCCGATACGCTCACTGATGAGATGGAGTAGCCCGTCATCGAAGCGGGCGTTGAAATCGACCTCAGCGGTCTGGGCGTTGAGATCAACGTGAGCGCGGGCGGCGAGGGGGAGGCCGGCCACGCGGGTGTTGAGCTCGGCCACAACGCGCGGGAGCGGTTGCGGGGTGAGACGCAGCGAAGGCGCGTGCAAGGTGACGCCGGCGGCGGTGATCTCAGCGGCAGACAGTTCGAGGTCGATGGGGCTGGCGGTGAAGGTGGCTGGTTGGAACTGAGCGCGCACGAGGGCTTGGAGGCGCGTGGCGGTCGTCTGGTTGGTAGGGGCGGCGAGATCCTCGGAGGTAACGTGGAGGACGGCCGTGATTGGTTGCGCGGCGCTCAGGGGCAGGCGTGTGGTGGCGGTGATGGGGCCGGTGGTGAGTGCGGGCGTCGTGAGATTGAGGCTCTGGGCGCGGAGGGTGAAATCGGCGAGGGCTGGGCCGGAGCCGTTTGGGGTGAGCACGACCTCGAGCGTGGGGTGATCGAGTTGACTGAGTGGCGCGGCGATGGCGCCGAGGCCACGGGCGATGGCGGAAAAATTTTTGGCGAGGTAGGCGGGGACCGGGAGCGGGGCCTCGGCGTCGTGGCGTTGGGGAGGCAGGGGGAGCGTGCCGTGAGCGCTGACGCGGAGGGCGCCGAGTTCGAAGGTGAGGTGCGGGATAACGAGAGTTTTGGCGGTAGGGAAAAGCGTGGTGTCGAGATTGCGCACCAGTTCCTCGGAGCGGCCCGAGGGTGAGAGCATTGCGGGGAGTAGCAGGGTGACGCCGGTGGCGTGAAGCTCGAGTTCTTCGGCGCGGCCGATAAGGAGGGCCCAGGGGTCGAGACGCACGTAGAGCGCGCGGGCGGTGAAAATCGGATCGGGGTAGGCGGGAAGGTGGCAGACGACCTCCTCGATGAGGAGTCGGCCCGAGGGATCGAAGGTGGTGCGGCCGAAGGTGGTGCTCACGCCCGAGGCGGCGAGGCGCGTCTCGATGGCGCGCAGGAGCGGCCGTGGAAGCTCAAGTTCGCTGCTGGTGAGGATGTGGATTTGAAAGCCAAGGCCGACAAACAGCAGCAGCCAGAGCGTCCAGCAACTGAGCGTGAGCAAGGCTTGCGCGCAGAGGCGCGTGGCTTGCCAGCAAGGTTGGAAGAGACGGTGCATCGAGAGCGGAAAGGACGGCGGGCGTTTGCGACGCGGCGGGTAGGCTTATTTTTTAACGGCCGCAGGAGCCAGCGCGGGGCCAGGATCAGCGCGGTAGGTGAGTGACCAAAGCGCGTCGACGACCAATTGTTCGAGTTCGAACACGGCGTTGAATTCTTGGGAGCCGGCGAGCTGTTGGGTGCCGCCGAAACGCTCGGAAAGGAGCAAGGTGGTGACGGGCGCGGGGGCACCGACGGCGGCGCCGGGGAGGGCGAGCGTGGCGTCGAGCCGGTAGCGCCAGGGGCGGTCTTCGCCCAGAAGGAGGACTTTATCGGTGAAGCCGTCTTGCGGGAATTGTTTCGCGCGCAAGGTCCGCAGGGAGGTGACGAGGGTGGTGAGCGCGGGCGCTTGCGGGGCGGTGGCGGGGGGGCGGCCGGCGTCGTCGAGGGTGACTTCGAAGACGGATTGGTTGGTGGTCAGATCGGTTAGACGAAGCGTGGTGAGGCGGGCGCCGGAGGGGAGTTCGCGCAGGAGGCGTTCGCGCCAGGCGGCGGCGGTCGTGGGCGTCTCTAGGCGGAGGATGTCGGGGTTAACAGCGTAAATGAAGGCGGCGCCCAGCAGACGGGCATAGGCGAAGTTGTCGCGTTGGCTGGCGAGGCCGAGTTGGAGGGTGAGGGTGTTGGGCGTGTTGTTGCCGGCGGCGGATGGGTTGGGGGCGGGCAATCTGTTTAGCGTGAGGGTGACTTCGCGTTCGGGTCGGGCGAAGCCCCAGTTTTCGAGGTCGGCGGCGGTGGGGGCGTCGCTGGTGAAAGTTTGCGCAGCGAGGAGATTGAGTTGTTCCAGGAGACGTTGGACGGCGGCGCGATCGGCGGGGAGGGTCTGCGGGGCAGTGTCGCCGGCGTCGCGGCGGATGATTTGCCAAGGGGCGGCTTCGGCGGAGTTGGCGGGGGCTTCAAGCCGTTGAAGGGTGAGGGTGGGTTGGCCGGCGGTGTTGGGGGCACGTAGGGTGATTGCGGTAACGGCGGCGGGGTCGAAATCGAGGACGCGTTTTTCGCGGAGGCGTTCCTGGGCTTGGTCGAGGGTGTCCTTGAGGGATTGAGGGCCGGTGGGCAGGGCGACGGTGAAGAGCGCGGCGCGGCCTTCGATCTGAGCGTAGTAATCGGTGGTGACGGCGGTGGTTTTGGTGGAGGAAGTGGATGTGAGGGGTGGGGATGTTGGGACGGGTGTGCCGAGGAGGAGGGTTTCGCGGCGGTTGTTGCCCTCGATGGTGATCCGGTAGGTGGGGGCGGCGGAGGGTAGCGTGGCGGGCGGGGTATCAGTGACGAAGGTCTTGGCGCGGAGGGCGCCGAGTTCGTTGAGGGCGCGCTCGGTGTCGTCTTTGCTGGCGCGGGCAACGATCGGAGTATCAAAGGTCCAACGCGGCGAGGCGGGTTCGCGGTGGAGGGCGACGCGCGTGGTGCTCTGGATGCGGAGCGTGCGCGCTTCGAACACGGGAATGGTGATCAGAGAGTCGGCGCGAAGTTGGTCGATGGGCAACGCGAGGCTGTCAGCGAGGGCGCGGCGCACGACGTGGATGCGTTTGGCGTCAGGGGAAAGGAGATACAGGCGGTTACCGATTTTGGTGGTGTCGCCAAGAATTAGCTGGGTGGTGGTGGCGCCGGGGGTGTTACCGAAGGCGACGGTAACTTTGGGCTTTTCGAGATCGATGCCGTAATCAGCGAGGGATTGGCCGTTGGTTTTGAGGTCGGCGACCGCGAAGGAGGTTTCGTGCTCGAGGACTTGGAGCTCGTTGATGATACGGGAGACGGCGGTGGGGTTGGCGGGCCATTCGAGCGGTTGGGCGAGTTGCCAGGTTTCGCCGGCGCGGTTGAGCGTGTAGAGGACGCCGGCGGGGTTGCGCACGGTGAGGGAGCGGATGTCGGCGGCTTCGGGGCCAAGGACGCGGCGGCGGGCCTCGAGGGAGGCGCGCTCGGTCCGCCAGTTGCGCTCGAATTTAAAAATGAAAAAGAACAGAGCGACGTTCAGGAAGAGGAGGACGAGCGTGACTTTGGTGCGCATCGAAAAAAAAGAGGAGGCGGGCGAGGAAGAGGCGGATCAGTGGCGGCGGGTCCAATAAACGGCGAGGCCGAGGAGGGCGGCTAGGCCGGGGAGGGCGAAGAGGAGGGCGTAGCGGAGTTTGGCGAGGTCGCCGGCGCTAAGGGAGAGTTGGAAGCGCTCGATGGGGCGGGCGGGGATGTTGAGTTGGGTGTCGCGGTCGACAGTCCAATTCACGGCGTTGAGGAAGACGCTTTGGTTGCCGACGTTGGCGATGCGGGCGTTGGCGATGAGGTCGCCGCTGCCGAAGACGACGAGACGTCCGCCGCGGACACTGAAGTTGAGGCCTTCGCGCACGGCGACGCGCTCGGCGGCAGTGATGACGCCGAGACGGTCTTTGGGTTCCATGCCGGGGAGTGGGCGAATGTCGACGCCGGGGTCGTAGCGGGGGATGACGCGGTCGCGGTAGCCTCGTTCGCCCCAAGCGGTTTTAGAACTGGCGGCGAGGGTAAGCGTGGTGAGGCCGCCGCCGAGCGAGCGGCCGGGATCGGGGCGGACGCTGCGGGTGGCACCGAAGCGAAGCGCGACGCCGAAATTAAGAAGCGTTTGGGTGATCGGGTGCGGTTGGAAGGCGCCGATGATGAGTTCGCCGTCTTCGGTGATGTTTTCGGCGCCGGTGTCGTAGATGATGTCGTCGTCGACCAACGTGCCCCAATCCAGGAGGAGTTCCTCGAGACCGTGTTTGGTGCCAGGGGCGAGGAAGAGTAAGAGGCGACCGGCGGAATTGGAAAGATAGTGGCGGAGGAGTTCTTGTTCCTTGGCGCTGAAAGGGGCTTGGGGGGCGACGGCGATGAGGAGGGCGGTTTTTTCGGGGACTTGGCGGGCGACAGTGAGGTCGAGCGATTCAACGTCAAAGTTACGGATGCGAAGTTGTTCGCGCACAAGGGAGAGGCCGCGGTTGGCGTCGGTGTCTTCGGGACGGAGTTCGCCGTGGCCGGCGAGGAAGTAGATTTTTTTGCGCTCGGGGCTGGAGACGTCGAGCAGACGGGCGGTGAGTTCTTTCTCGCCGAGGAAGGCGGTGCGGACGGGTTTGCCGTCTTTGTCGCGGGTGATGCGGTAGAGATCGTCAACGGCGAGGGCGGTGCGTTGATCGCCGGCGAGCAGGAGAATCACGTCGGGCTGGTCGAGGCCGAGGGGCTCGGCTTCGCGGCGGTTTTGGTAGATGTCGAGGTAGTCGATTTTGATGGCCCCGTTGGGATTGGCCTCGGTGGCGAGACGGTATTCTTGAAGCAGGCCGCGCAGCTCGGGGTTGGGCGTGTCGGCGTTGAGGGTGACGACGATGCGGACGGGGCGCGGGAGATTTTTAAGGTAGGAGAGCGTCTCGGGCGAGAGGGAGAAACGGCGGTCGTTGGTGAGATCTTTGCGCCATTCGGGGTGGTTGCGCGCGAGGTAATTGAGGCCGCCGAAAAGCGTGAGCACGAGGAAGGCCTGGAGCACGAGGTTGAGCGTGCGGAGCCAGCGGACGGCGCGAAAACTTTGGAGCGGTGAAGGCATCGGCTCAGGCGTGGATCTGTTTCGCTTCGACGCTGAGGATGCTGAAAATCAGCGCGAGGGCGGTGCCGCTAAAATAAAAAAGGACGTGGCGCGCATCGATCACGCCGCGGGTGAAGTCTTCGTAGTGGGCAAAAATCTGGGCGTAATCCACGGCGGCTTTCGCGGGCGCGAGTATATCGCGGTTGAGGAAACTCGCTTCACCGAGCCAACGCACGCCGACGATCAGGCCGGCTAGCATGACGAAGCAGAGAATGCCGGCGACGGCTTGGTTGCGCGAAAGCGAGCTGGCAAAGACGCCGATGGCGACGAAGAGCAGGCCGGACACGGCGATGAAGACGTAGCCACCGATCAACGGAGCGCTGTCGATCAGGCGCGGGTCGCTGGAGAAACGTTTTAAGATGTAGAAAAATCCGCCGGTCGCACCCCAGAGCGAAAGATACAGCGCATAGGCGGCGGTGTATTTACCCAGGACCACTTCGGTCGTGGTGACGGGCGTCGTGAGGAGCGTCTCGATGGTGCCGAGGCGGCGTTCTTCGGCGAGGCACTTCATCGTGAGCAACGGCACCATGAAGAAAACCGGGAGCCAAAACAGTTGGAAGAACACGTGCGCCGGCGAGACGTCCTGTGGGGCTTTGGTGTAGTTTTCCAAAATGCCCGTGAAGATGAAGCCCATGAAAAACAGAAACGCCGTGCCGGCGATGTAGGTGCTCGGGCTGACGAGCAACATCCGCAATTCGTGGCTGAGCAGCGTGAGAAAATGTTTCATGGGCGATCGACTCAGGTGGCGGGTCCCGCGGGTGTGGCCACGGGGGCGAGCTTGGCGTCCCAACTGCGCCGCGTGGCGGCGAGGAAAACGTCTTCGAGGGTGGGCTGGGCACGGCTGAGCGCGCGGACGCGGAAACCGTGCGTGATCAAACTTTGCAGCAAAGGTTCGCCGAGTTCATCGGTGCGCTCGGTGGAAAGGGCGAGAGTCACAAAGCCCGTGGCGTCGGGCTCGCTGGTGGCGGTGATTTTTAAGGTCGGCTCGACAGCAGTGAGGCGCGTGGGCAGCGCGTCGAGGGAGCCGGCGGTGATGAGTTGGTAAGTGGTGCGGCCGAGAACTTCGCGGCGCAGATCGGCCGGTGAGCCTTGGGCGACGACGCGGCCGCGGTTGATGATGAGCACGCGGTCACACGTCATCTCGATCTCGGGCAAAATGTGCGAGGAAATGATCACCGTCATGCGACCACGCAGGCCGGCGATGAGGTCGCGCACGATCAGAATCTGGTGCGGATCGAGGCCGATCGTGGGCTCGTCCATGATGATCACGGGCGGTTCGGCGAGGATGGCTTCGGCGATGCCGACGCGTTGGCGGTAGCCTTTGGAAAGTTGGCCGATGATTTTGTGGCGGACGCGTTTCAGATCGCAGAGTTCGAGGACTTCGTCGATGCGCGGGCTGAGTTTGCGGCGGGGGATTTCTTTCAGGCGACCGCGGAAATAGAGGTATTCGCTGACGCGCATATCCTCGGGCAGCGGGTTATTTTCCGGCATGTAGCCGATCAGGCGTTTGACGGCGTCGGGCTCGGTGGCGACGGAGTGGCCGCAGATGCGGACCGTGCCCGAGTTAGCCGGCAAGTAGCCGGTGAGGATGCGCATCGTGGTGGACTTGCCGGCGCCATTGGGCCCGAGGAAGCCGATGATCTCGCCTCGAGCGACGGTGAAGCTCAGGTCGGCGACCGCAGTCATACCCGCGTAAGTTTTTACGAGGTGGTCGACTTCGATGGCGGGTGTGGGCGGCGCGGACATGACGGCGAGAGGCGAGCGTAGAGGCGGAAAGATGGAGAGCAGAGCGGTTTGCGGGCGCGAGGGCGAGCGGTTAGATGGACTTTGGTTTCTCCAACGTGACCTCGCCGGCGCGGAAACGTTGCGTGCGTCCGCGAGAATTTTTGAGCAGCAGCGCGCCGTCGTCGTCGACGCCGATGACGGTGCCAGGATGGCGGGCGCTGCCTTCGAGAACGGTGACGTGCTGACCGCGCAGGACATCGAAGCGGTGCCAGAGATCGGCGAAGGTTTTGACGTGGTCGCCGTCGAGGAAACGTTGGTAAGCGAGCAAGACCCGCCCGATGACCGCGGCGGTGAAGCGGTTGAAATCGACGGGCGAGCCGATGAGTTCGGCGAGGGACACGGCGCGTTGGCCGAGGTCACCGGGCCACGTTGAGGCCGGGCTGTTGAGGTTGAGGCCGAGACCGAAGACGAGATCGCGGATTTGGTCGGCGTCGATGCGGGCTTCGGTCAGGAGACCGCCGGCTTTGCGGCCGTCGAAGAGCAGATCGTTGGGCCATTTCAGGCCGGGCTTAAGCGGCGTGGCGTTGGCGATGAGTTCGCAGAGGTTAAGGCCCATCCACAGCGTGAACGGCGTCATGCGGGCCGGTTCGATCTGCGGGCGAAAGGCGAAGGAGATATAAAGGTTGCCGTTGGCGGGACTGTGCCAAGGGCGACCGAGGCGGCCGCGGGCTTTGGTCTGGCGACGGGCGATGATGGCAAACGGCTCGGGCCGGCCGGCGGCGAGTTGGCGCGCGGCTTCGTCGTTGGTGCTATCGATTTCGTCGAGAACGGTGAGTGAAAAACCGCGCGGGCGGATTTTTAATTGGGTTTCGATGAGCGCGGCGTGCGGCTGGGGCGGCGGCGCGAGGAGGCGATAACCTTGGGAGCGTTGCGATTCGAGGTCGAAGCCGGCGGCGCGCAGTTTCTCAAAATATTGCCACACGGCCACGCGACTGACACCGAGTTTTTTCGCGAGCTCGCCTCCGGAGACCCAACTCGTCGGATGCGCGAGCAAGGCGCGGATGACGGTGTGTTCGGGGGTCGGCATGAAGCGGCGGCGTGGTGTTAAGAGAGAAGGTTGAAAAGGCGGCGGCCGGGGCGCAAGGTGGCACGCATGACTTTTGCAGAATTTAATCAGTCGGTCGCGGGCGGAGCCACGGTGCCGCCGGCGGGTTTGAGCGGGGCGGCGGTGGCGTTGTGGCACGATGCGCGCGGGGATTGGGACGCGGCGCACGACGCGGCGCAGGCCGATAAAAGCAAAGCCGGCTCGTGGGTGCACGCGTACCTCCACCGCAAAGAAGGCGACGCGGCCAACGCGGGCTACTGGTACTCGCTCGCGGGTCGGCGGATGCCGGCGGACGGCGTCACGCTGGCGGCGGAGTGGGAACAGATCGCGCGGGCGCTGGTGAGCGTGTGAGCGGCGCGTCGGGGCGAAGCAAAAGCGATGAACGGGTTTAACGTTTTTTCGTCCAGCCGTAATCGTCGGTGCGCATCGTCGTGGCTTGGACGTCGCGCTTGATGTAGGCGCCTGCGGCTTGGTCGCGGGCGCTGACCATACCGGCGGCATCGTTGAGCTCGCCGATGGTTTTGAGTCGTTCGTCTTCGGCGTATTGGGCGAGGGCGCGTTGTTCTTGATTCTGGCCGAAGAGCGGGATCGTGAAACGGTTGAGCGCGCGGCTGGCTTCGGTGCCGTATTTCTTCATGGCGATGGCGGCCATACCGGCCTGCGTGTTGATGTCGCGCTCGCGGAAGACCGGTGGCTTGGCCTCGCGCACGACGTAATCGGGCAGGCGAATGATGCCATTTTTCGGTTTATCAATTTCGCGCAGATCGGGCTGCTCCTCGATGGGCTTGGGCGGCGGCGCAGGTTTCGGGGGACTGTATTTGGGCATCGCGGCGGCGAGGGAGGCGGCGACGTCCGAGGAGATAGCGCGATCGCGTTTACGGACGGGCTGAGTCGGCGTGATCGACGACGTGGTGAGCGGCGTCGAAGCGGCGGTTTCGGCGGGAGCAGAATTAGTCTGCGCTGCGCCTACGGCGGGCAGGGTGGCCAAGCTAAGGACGACGAGGAGGCGGCGGGCGAGAGCGGGTCGACGTTTCATGGCAGGGATGGAAAAGGAAAAAAGGCGACGGTTCCGGCAATGCTGAACAAAAAACCCTGGTACGAAAGCAGCGGGAGATCAAGTGCCCTCGCACGGTTATTAAACCTGCCGTTCGCTCGGCATTAGGCGATATTAGTCCCGCACTTGCCCCGTGCCTTCGACGAGGAATTTGTACGTGCAAAGTTCGCGCAGGCCCATGGGGCCGCGGGCGTGGAGGCGGTCGGTGCTGATGCCGATCTCGGCGCCGTAGCCAAATTCAAAACCATCAGTGAAGCGCGTGCTCGCGTTCCAATAAACCGTCGCGCTGTCCACGGTGGCGAGGAAATGGCGCGCAGCAGTTTCGTCGGCCGTGATGATTGCGTCGCTGTGTTGGGAACTGTCGCGGTTGATCGTCGTGATGGCGTTATCGAGGGAATCGACGACGCGGACGGCGATGATGTAATCGAGGAATTCAGTCGTGTAATCGGCGGACGTCGCGGGCGTCGTTGCGATCTGCGCGCGGGCGAGAATCGCAGTGCTGGCGGCGTCGCAGCGGAGTTGGACCTTGTGCGCGAGGAGCGCGCGCGCGACGGCGGGGAGAAAGGTTTCCGCGACGCGGGCGTGGACGAGAAGTTGTTCGGCGGCGTTGCAGGCGCTGGGGCGGGAGGCTTTGGCGTTGACGGCGATCGCCTCGGCCATGGCAAGGTCGGCGGCGGCATCGACGTAGATGAAGCACACGCCCTGGAAATGTTTGATGACGGGAATCGTGGAATTTTCCGCGACGAAGCGGATGAGGCTCTCGCCGCCACGGGGAATCAGACAATGCACCAGCTTATCGAGCTTGAGGAGCACGTTAAGCGCGGCGCGGTCGGTGGTCGGGATGAGTTGAACGGCGTCGGAGGGAAGGCGCGCAGCGATGAGCGCGGCGGTGATGAGCGCGGCGAGGGCGGTGTTGGTGTGGAAACACTCTTTGCCGCCGCGGAGGATGGCGGCGTTGCCGGATTTCAGGCAGAGGACGGCGCAGTCGATGGTGACGTTCGGGCGCGCCTCGTAGATGATGCCGATGACGCCGATGGGCACGCGGACTTTGCGGATGCGCAGGCCGTTGGGTCGCGTGGTTTCTTCCAAAAGATCGCCGACGGGATCGGGCAGTGCGATGACGGCGCGGACGGAGGCGGCGAGTTGCGTGAGGCGGGTGGGTGTGAGCGTGAGACGGTCGCGGGCGGCGACGGAGAGGGCGGCGGCTTCCGGTGAGGCGAGGTCTTGGGCGTTGGCGGCGAGGAGCGCGGGGTGGGCGCCGTCGATAAGCTCTGCGAGTTGGGCTAGGGCGGCGTTTTTCGCGGCGGTGGGCGTGGTCGCAAGCACGAGCGACGCAGCGCGGGCGCGTTGGGCGAGGGCGGTGACGAGACTCGTAAGATCGGCGGTCATTTTTGATAATACCTTGTCGATCTGGCGTGCGGAAGACACGGAAAAACTCATCAGTCTTAACTGGACTACATTCGGACATTGGGCCGTCAATTCGATGCAACTGAGCATCCGAGCCCTGCTTTATTAAAGCTTTAAATGCCGAATAAATTATATCATATTTTCGGCATCTTACCTATGAAAAAGGCTCATGGAGTACTACGGAAGTCGATTGAGCAAAGGCTCAAGATTAAGACGGGCAACTGGGCTGGGTTAAGGCGTTGATATATTATTTAGTCGCGAGCGCGGTGGCGCGGGCGCGGACGGCGGGCCAGTGGGATTCGGGAATGGCCGGGCCGATGTGTTGGACGCATTCGGCGCCGAGCACGGAGCCGAGGGCACCCGCGGCGGCGAGGTTCCAGCCGCGTAGGTAGCCGTAAAGAAATCCAGCGGCCCACGAGTCGCCGGCGCCGGTCGTGTCTATAGCTTGGGCCACGCGGACGGGCTCGATGCGGTGTAGCTCGGAGCCGCGGGCAATCCACGCGCCGTCTTTACCCATTTTCACGGCGGCGATGCCGCCGTGGCTGGCGAGGCGGCGGGCGAGTTCGTCGTAGGCGGGGGTTTTGGTTTCGTAAAGGGCGTGGATCTCGTCTTCGTTGGCGAACACGACGTGGACGCCGGCGTCGATCTGGCGTTTGATCCAGTCGCGCGCGACGTTGACGACTTCGAAGGAGGCGAGGTCGATGCTGATCGTGCAACCGGCGGCGCGGGCGGAATCGACGACGGCGGTCGCGAGGGCGGGGTTGAACATCAGGTAGCCTTCGATGTGGGCGTGGCGGCTATCGGCGAAATCGACGGGGCTGATTTCTTCGGGCGCGAGGGTCATCGCGGCGCCGAGGCAGGTGCGCATGGTGCGCTGGCTGTCGGGGGTGATGAGGGAGAGGCAACGGGCGTTGGGGAGCGGAGCGCGTTTGAAACGGGAGCCGTCGACGCCGTGCTCGAGCATGTTTTGGTGATAGGTGTCGGCGGTCTCGTCGGAGCCGATTTTACCGAGGTAGCGGGTGCGCAGGCCGAGGCGGGCGGCGGCGACGGTGGTGTTGGCGGCGGAGCCGCCGGGGGCGCGGACAGGGCTGGCGTGGAGTTGGGTGACGAGGCGGTGCATCTCGTCGGCGTCGACGAGGACCATGCCGCCTTTTTCGCCGCGGACGTGTTGGGCGAGAAAATCGTCGGAAACGCGGGCGAGCAGATCCATGATGGGGTTACCGGCGCCGATGAGATCGTAGGAGTGCATTTTTATTAGGAAGACGTTTAAGGTGTTAGTTTTGAATAATGTAGAAAAGGAAACCGACTCAGGCGGAGACGATGAGGTTGGTGGCCAAAATGGGCTCGTCGTCGATTTCGATGATCAACGAGTAATCGCCGGGTTGGGGGAACGTGAGGTTACGGATCTCGTTGATCAGATTGATGCGGTCGAGGGGGCTGTTGGCTTCGAAGGGGCGCTCGATGAGGGGTTGGACTTGGGTGGAGTCTAGGCCCATAGAGATGCGCATCTTGTGCTGGCCAGGGGAGCAATCGGTGAGCGTCATGAACCAGACCATAAACGGGTGGGTGACGGGAAAGTGGTGGGCCTTGATGTTGGAGAAGACGCCTAAAATGGTGTGTTTACCAGAGCCGGGGTCGAGGTGGACACCGTCGCAGGTGAGCCAACAGAGCAGCTGGGGCTTGGATTGCATGGGGCGGAGTTGGGCGGCGGGGGCGGGACGGGGCAAATCATTTTGCTGGCGGCGGCGGGCGGGGCGGGCGAGTAACAGGTATGGTGTTTGCACTGCAAAAAGTCTCGCCGACGGTGGTGGAGTCGCTGGCGGATTATCCGCCGTGGTTGGTGGTGGCGTGCGCGACGATCGTGGCGGCGGGGTTGATATGGCTTTTGGTCAAGGCGCTCAAATGGGCGCTTTGGGTGCTTTTGATCGTGGTTTTGGTGGTGGGCGCGGCTTTGGCGGTAAAGTTAGGGCTAGGATAATGCGTCGCGGGAGAGCTTTTGCTTGCGCGCAGCGAAGGCGGGCGTTTAACCCTCGCCGATGAAATACATCTTCGTGACGGGCGGAGTGGTTTCGTCGCTGGGCAAAGGCCTCACGGCGGCGTCCTTGGGCGCGCTCCTAGAACTGCGCGGCCTGACAGTGCGCATCCAGAAGTTCGACCCCTACTTGAACGTCGATCCCGGCACCATGAGTCCGTTCCAACACGGCGAAGTCTACGTCCTCGAAGACGGCGCCGAGACCGACCTCGACCTCGGCCATTACGAACGTTTTACCAGCGGAAAGCTTTCCCGCCTCAACAGCCTTAGCTCCGGCCAAGTTTACGAAGCCGTGATTCAAAAGGAACGCCGCGGCGATTACCTCGGCAAAACCGTGCAGGTGATCCCGCACGTGACCAACGAGATCAAGGAGCGCATCTACTCCGGTGGCAAAGACGTCGACATCCTCATTACCGAAATCGGCGGCACGACGGGCGACATCGAGGGCCTACCGTTTCTCGAAGCGATGCGGCAATTTGCTCTCGAGGTCGGGCCAACGGATTGCGTGTTTATCCACGTCACGCTCGTGCCGTTCCTTAAGGCCGCCGGCGAACTCAAGACTAAGCCCACGCAACAATCCGTCGCCAAGCTCCGCGAGATTGGCATCCAGCCTGACGTGCTCGTGTGCCGCACCGATCACCCGCTCGATCACGATTTGCGCGACAAGATTTCGATGTTCTGCAACGTGCCCGTGAAGGCCGTCATCGAGTGCATGGATGTCGACAGCTCGATCTACCAACTCCCGTTGGCGCTGCAAAAAGAGGGCATGGATCAACTCGTGATCGATCTACTCGGGCTCAAAAATCCCCCATCCGTTAATAATATCTGGGAGCAGATCGTCAGTCGCATCCTCTCGCCCAAATACGAAGTGACCATCGGCGTCGTCGGCAAATACATCGAGCTCCAGGACGCTTACAAATCCGTCTACGAGTCGATCACGCACGCCGGCATCGCCAACAACTGCAAGGTCAACATCCGCCGCATCGACGCCGAAGATCTGGAAAAGAAAAACGGCCTCGTCGCGCTCAAGGGCCTCGACGGCATCTTGGTTCCCGGCGGTTTCGGCGACCGCGGCACCGAGGGCAAAATCGCCGCGGCCCGCTTCGCCCGCGAAAATAAAATTCCTTACTACGGCCTCTGCCTCGGCCTGCAAATCGCCGTGATCGAGTTCGCGCGCAACGTCCTCAAACTCGCTGGCGCCAACAGCACCGAATTCGATCCCAAGGCCGCGCACCCCGTGATCGCCATCATGGAGGAGCAGAAAAAAATCATCGATAAGGGCGCCAGTATGCGCCTCGGCAGCTACGAGTGCGCGCTCACGCCCGGCTCGCTCGCGCACAAGGCTTATGGCGCCGACAACGTGCGCGAACGCCATCGTCACCGCTACGAGGTCAACAACGCCTACGTCGGTCAGCTCCAGCGTGCCGGCCTCATGGTCAGCGGTATCAATCCCCGTCGTAATCTCGTGGAGATCGTCGAGCTTAAGGGCCACCCGTGGTTTCTCGGTACGCAGGCACACCCAGAATTCCAATCGAAGCCCAACAAAGCACATCCGCTCTTCGCGGCCTTCATCGCCGCCACGCTCAAAAATAAAAAAGGCGGCGCCAAAGTGAAAACCGTCAAAGGCGTGAAGTCCGCCCAATCCGCCAAGTCAGCGGGTAAATCGGCGAAGAAAAAATAATTCTGTGCTCTACGATCCCTCGAAGTTGTTGATCATCGCTGGACCGTGTTCGCTTGAGAACGAGGGCGTGTGTCGTGCGGTCGCCGAGTCGCTCGTGCGCATCAACCGCGAGCTGCCCGCGCTGAAAATCATCTTTAAGGGCTCCTTCGACAAAGCCAACCGCACTTCGCTCGGCGGCGCGCGCGGCACGGGCATCAACGAGGGCTTGAAACTCCTCGCGTTGATCAAGCGCGACTATGGGTTTCCCGTTTTGACTGACATCCACGAAAGCGCGCAGGTCGCGCAGGTCGCCGCGGTGTGCGAGGTCGTGCAGATCCCGGCGTTTCTGTGCCGGCAGACGGATTTGTTGCTCGCGGCGGCTGCGACGGGCCGGACGGTCAACGTCAAGAAAGGCCAGTTTCTCTCGCCGCAGGAAATGGTGCACGTCACCGGCAAACTCCGCGAAGGCGCCGCCCAAGAAATCTGGCAGACCGAGCGCGGCACGACTTTCGGTTATCAAAACCTCGTTGTGGATATGCGTTCGTTTTCCATCATGCGCCAAAACGGTTATCCCACCGTCTTCGACGCCACGCACTCGGTGCAACTCCCCGGCGCCGGCGGCGGCAAGAGCAGCGGCCAACGCGAATTCGTTGCGCCCCTCGCCAAGGCGGCACTCGCCGCGGGCGCGGACGGACTATTCATCGAGACGCATCCCGATCCGGCCAACGCGATCAGCGACGGTCCCAACATGATCGCCCTCGTCGACTTGCCCAAGCTCCTGGCGCAGTGTCTGGCCGTGTGGCAGACCGTGCGGGCCTAAAATCGAGCCTGCGCGCCCCCGTGCGCTCCCTTGACCAAGTCCGGGGCGGCGCCACACTCAGTTATAATTAAATCCCTGATGGCTACCTTTATCATCGACGTTCCCGTGCCCTCCATGGGCGCGACCGTGAGCGAACTTATCGTCGTATCCCTCAAAACCAAACCCGGCGAGCGTGTGGCTAAAGGCCAGAAGATCGCGGAGTTGGAGAGCGATAAATCCATCTTCGAATACGAGGCCCCCGCCGACGGCACCGTGCTCGCACTGCCGGTGAAACCGGGCGAAGTGCTGCAATCAGGCGCGCTGTTTCTCAAATTAGAAACCGAGGATGCCAGCCTGCGTCACCTTGAGTCCAAGACCGGTGCGGCGCTCGTGGCTCCGACGGCGGCTAAATCTGCAGCTGAGCTCATCTGGACGCCCCGCGCCACCAAACTCGCCCAAGAAGCTGGACTCGATCCAGCGACACTCACCGATATCGAGGCGACCGGCCCCGGTGGTCGCGTCTCGGGCGATGATGTCGCCCGCTTGCTGGCGCGGCGTCAGGTCTAATTTTCAGCTTAAAATTTCCCTCGATTGAACTCTCAAGCAACGGTCTGCATCGCCGGCGTCGGACACGCGGCCCCCGCCAAAATCCGCGCCAATAGTGAAATTCTGAAAGCCTTCCCCGATCGCACGGAAGAAGAGATTGTCCGGCTCACAGGCATCCGCGAGCGCCGCTACGCCGCCGACGATGAGAGCGCGACCGACCTCGCCGTGATCGCGGTGCAAAACGCGCTCGCGCAAGCCGGCATGAAGGCGGAGCAGATGGATGGCATCATCATGGCCACGCTCATTCCCGATCAACCGGTGCCGGCGATGGCGAGTGATCTCGCGCGGCGACTGGGGATTCCGCGCGTGTTGGCGTTTGATTTGAACGCCGCGTGTTCGGGTTGGTTGTATGCGCTCGAGGTCGGGCGATCGTTTATCATTTCAGGCACCGCAAAGAACGTGATCGTGGTGACAGCGGAGTTGTTGTCGCGGATTACTAATCCGCAGGATCACGAGACGGCGTTTCTTTTCGGCGACGGCGCCGGCGCGGCGATTTTGACCGCGGGCGCGGGCGGGCATCGCTTGCATCGCATGGGCTTGGGCGGCGACGCGGAGCAATTTGAGGCGATCCAGCGCAAGGGCGGTGGCGCCCGGATGCCGTGGCCTGTGGCGGCCGATGGCCACGCGGAACATTTTTACCTCCAGATGAACGGCACCTCGGTGTTCAAGCACGCGGTGGTTGGCTTCGCGGAGCAGATCGAGCAGACGCTTGCACGGGAAAACCTAAAGCCCGAGGACATCGCCTGGGTCGTGCCGCATCAGGCTAACGAGCGCATTTTAAAAGCCGTGAGCAAGCGCGTGGGGATACCGTACGAAAAATTCGTGATGACCATTTCCAAGTACGGCAACACGAGCGCGGCCAGCGTCTCGATGGCGCTGGGCTGGGCGGCTGAAGAAGGGATTTTCGCGGAGGGCGACCGGATTATTTTTTGTAGCGTTGGCGCTGGGCTGACGTTTGCCGGCGGTTTGTTGGAGTGGTGAGCGCGCTCTAAGGTTGCGCTGCGCGAGACCGTCTGAGGTAGGCGCAAAAAAAGGCCGCCGGAAGATCCGGCGGCCTCGATGCCAAGGATGGTGACCTGGGAGTGATTACAACTTCGTCGGCGCCGCGGCACCGAGGTAGAGGCCGTTGAAGAATAGCTTGAACGTGCTGTGTGGCGTGGCGCGGAACGTGGCTTCAAAGCCGATCATCACGAGCTTGCCTTGGCCGATGGAGGCTTGGGTGGCGAGTTCGCCGCCGTAGAGCAAATCTTGGCCGACCGCCCAACCGCTGTAGAGCGGCTGCTTGCTTTCAAACCAAGCGACCTTGCTGGCCTTCACCATGGAGCCGGCGGGACGACTGAAGACCGGGCTGGTGTCGAAGAACACGTACCCTTGCTCCGGCATACCGAAGGCGAGCGGATCTTGGTTATTGAAGTTCACATTCAGCACGGAGCCGGGGATGTAGAACTTCTCGGGGGGTAAGGGGACGTCTTTGCCGTCGGCGCCTTTTTCCACGAGGTGGTTTTTGACGGGCAGGCCCATCGCTTCGCCGATGCTGGCGGAGGCGCCGAGTGCTAGGACGGTGCCACCGGCCTCGACGAAGGTCTTCAGCGCGGGCACGCTCTTGGCGCTGGTGACGGTGCCGAGCATGGAGCGGAATTCTTCCGGGATGCTCTCCGGCGAAGGACCCGCGGCGCGGGCGTAACCGCGACCGCCGCGGCCTTCGGCGTAGGTGCCGCTGGGGAACGCGATCACATCGAAACTCGACTTGAGGTTGCCGGCATCGAGCACCTGCGGGAACACGACTTCGAAGTTGAATTCGTATTGCTCAAGCATCCAGCGCGTCCAGCCGGAGGGCATCGAACCGCCGTAGGTATCGACGAGGCCGATGCGGATGGGTTTAAGTTTGTAGGCTTCGCCGGTGGGTTTGGCGGCGACGGCGTAGGCTGGCACGCCGAGTTCCTGGGCGGCTTTTTCGAGGATCGGGAGGACGGCGGGCGCGGCGGGAATCCAGAGTGTGCCGGTGCCGAGTTTTTGACCGGCGACGGTTTGCTCAGCGGCGAGCCAGTAAACGGCCGCGTTGGCCTTGAGGAGACGGTTGGTGATGATGATGGCGTCGTTCATCTTGTGGCTCACGAGGTAACCGGCGGCGTTGGCGACGCTGGTGACGGTGGCGGGCGACGGTTTCTCGGTTTTAAACGCGAGCTTAGTGAACGGGCCGTCGAAGCCTTCCATGACGCGGTCGAAGTTCACGCCCATCTGAGTTGCGAGCGTCCAGCCGGTGATGTCGTAGGGGCGCTTCGGCGGGCCGCCGGGATAGGCGAAGTCCATCGGGTGATCTTGCGCTTCAAACATGTCGAGCACGGCAGGGCGGAAGGCCTGAGCGGTCTTCACGACGTAGGAGCCGATGGGATAGTTTTTACCCGCGACGGTGAAGGCGGCAGTCGCTTTGTGGACATCGACGCCGTGTTTGAGGAGCACGTTGATGAATTTAACGGCGGTGGCGAAATCATCCTGGCCGGCCGAGATGATGTAGCCGCGCGGATCGCGGTAAGCCGGATCGTTGAGGACTTTTTCGTAGAGCTCGCTCGGTAGGGAAGGCACGTTTAAGCGGCTGTCGCTGGCGGCGGCGCGAAGGCCGCGACCGGCGGCGGGGGCATCGTCGGGGGCGGCGGCTTTGGCGGCCTCGTTGAGGGCGTTGATGCGCTTGGGGGTGATGGTCCAGGAATCTTTGCTGCCGCGCTCGATGGAGCGTTTGCCCATGCCGTAGATATTAAAGAGCAGGGTCTCGCGGTTGCGGGAGGCGTAGTCCATGACGGCGCGTTCGACTTCAATCATGTAGTCGATGGATTGGCGGTAGTGCCAGACTTGGGGCTTGAGGGGGAGGGGCCAGTCGCCGGTGGGTAGTTGTTTCTCGGCGATGAGCGGCACGGCCATCGGCGTGGGGTTACCGATGATTTCGGTGAGCAGGCCGATCTGATTGTGGAAATACGTGGCGGTGCGCATGCCGCCGTTCCACCAGGTGGAGTAGGGGGCGGCGGAGCGCATGGCGGAGCCGCCCATGCCTTTAGAGATGAGGCGGGCGTGCATCGCGGCGCCGACTTGCTCGATGCCGATCGGGATCATGGCATCGAACACATAGTTGAACGGATCGCGGAAGGGCGGGATAAAGATGACCTGACCGGCGGGACCGGTCTGGTGCACGTTGTGCATGATCTGCGGATTCCACTCGATGAAAAGGACGCGGTTTTGATTCGTCGTCTCGGGCATATTCATCGTGATCGAGTCGCGGTTGTTATCGTGACCGATGTATTTGTGGTAAAGGCGCGGGAGTGTCTGGAAAGTGCGCTTGGTGACGTCTTCTTCGCGCATGTACCAGTTGGCCACGAGCTCGACGCCATCGGGATTTGGGATGGCCATCAGCAAGATCACGTCGTTGAGGAAACGCAGGGTTTCCGCATCGGTGCGGCTGGACATTTGGTAAACCATCTCGGCGAGCGATTGAGAGTTCACCGTCTCCGTGGCGTGGAGGCCGCCGTCGATCCAGACGATGGCTTTGCCTTCTTCGGCGAGTTTCTTCGCTTCGTCGTCGGTGAGGCCCTCGGCGCGGGAGAGGCGCACGGAGATGTTGCGGTAGTATTCGAGTTTCTTGTGATTCTCGGGCGAGGTGATGATCGCCATGTATTGGGGGCGACCTTCGGCGGTGTTGCCGATGCTGACGACCTTCAGGCGATCACTCTCGGTCTCCCACTTTTTCAAGAGCGCGGAGATCTGCGTGTAGTTGGCCATCTTGTAATCCTCGCCAATGGTGAACCCGATGAGGTCCTTGGCCGGCGTGATTTTGTTGGGTGCGGGCGCCGCGATGAGCGCGGTGGCCGTGATGAGAATCAGTCCCAGTTGTTTGAGACCGAAGTGACGTAGCGTCAGTCGGGTGTTATTCATAAGAGAATGGATGTTTGCGGAAAGGGGTGAGGCGGAGAAATTAACTCTGAAAAGTACTCGCGCACACAATCCGGAAACGTTGCGCGCGCATGATTACATGAAGCGCTTAGAATTAAATTAACCTAGGCGTGGCGCATTTGAGGACAAGGATCGCGCTTTAGCAGGACGTATGCCGCTGCGGAAAGATGGCTTTGCATCAATTATAAAGCCTCTCGGTCTTTGGTATCCGCCTTGCTGAGCTTGATTAAGAGGCGAGGGCGTGACGTTTTGTGTTCGCTCGCGTCTTCGTCTGCATTCCCGTTTTTTCTATTTGAACCCATGATCACCGGTCCCATCTGGTCGCAAAAACTCCGCGTCGAAATCGCCAAAGCCGTCTTGGGCAACGAGCACGTCATCGAGCGCTTGCTCGTCGCGCTCCTCGCCAATGGCCACATTCTCCTCGAGGGCATGCCGGGTCTCGCGAAAACCTTACTCATTAAATCCCTCGGCTCCGCCCTCGGTGTGCACTGTGACCGCATCCAGTTCACGCCCGATCTACTACCGAGCGACGTCGTCGGTACGATGATCTTCCAGCCTAACACCGGTGAGTTCACCGCGCACCGTGGCCCGATCTTCGCTAATCTTGTCCTCGCCGACGAAATCAACCGCGCCCCCGCCAAGGTTCAAAGCGCGCTCCTTGAGGCCATGCAGGAGAAACAGGTCACCATCGGTGGCAAAACCCACGCTCTGCCTAAACCGTTTTTCGTGATGGCGACCCAGAATCCTGTAGAACAAGAAGGCACCTACGCGCTCCCCGAGGCGCAGATGGATCGTTTCATTTTCAAACTCCTCGTCGATTATCCCTCGGCCGAAGAAGAGACGATTTTGATGGAGCGTTGGGGCCAAGTTACCCAGCAGCCCGAGCTCGTCGCCGTCTCAAGCGGTGAAGAATTGCTCGAGCTGCGCAAGGCGGTCGACCGCATCTACGTTTCGCCCGAGATCAAAGCCTACATACTCAACCTCGTTCGCGCTACGCGCGCCCTCGCGGTGCCGTTGGCTGATGGTTCACGCACGCTCAATTTTGGCGCATCGCCGCGCGCCTGTCTCGCCCTTTATCAAGCCAGTCGCGCGCTCGCGTGGTTGCGTGGACAAGATCACGTCTCGCCCGATCTCGTCCAGGACGTGTTCCCCGATGCTCTGCGGCACCGCGTGAATCT
>CAMDRP010000020.1 GCA_945906965.1 Opitutus sp. GAS368
AAAATGACACCCGCGCGCATTCGCCCACTTTGCTCGCTTCGCTAGGCCTTCGGCGAGCTTAACTCCCGAAGCCCGGCTTAAACGTTTACGCCGATTCCGCGCGCCGCGTTGACGCAAAAAATAGCCTCTTTTTCCGCCGCGCTCAAGCCCGCAGCCTCTACTTCGGCGAGCATGCGCGCCATTTCTGGCTCTGCTTCACTTGCAGGATAATTGTTCAAGGGAAAATCCGAACCAAACCAGACGCGATCAGCCCCGACTTTATTGATAAATCGTCGCCACATCGTCGCGTCGTAAAGCAAAGGCGAGGCCGCCGTATCATAAAAAACGCGTTCAAATTCCACCGTAGTAGCATCGCCCAAAGGCTCGCCGCCGCCCCAGTGCGCCAAAACCAACGTCACGTTTGACCACGCACGCGCGAGACGGACGAACTCCTCGCGTGGCGTCTCGATTCGTCCCGGATAAATCGGCCCGCGCGCATCGGTCACGTGTAGATTTATCGGCCAGTTAAATTCCGCCGCACAGGCCAGCACCGCGGAAAACTCAGCGCCGTCCATCGCATAGCCCTGCGCATGAGGCGAGAGTTCGCCGATACCGCAAAGACCTTCCACACGGGCTCGCCGTAATTCCGCCACCGCTTGATCCGCACCGGCAGCGGGTTGTACTGCAGCAAACGCGCTCAGGCGATCGGGATGACGACGTACGAGGTCGGCAAAAAAACGATTTTGTAGCGCACAATTTTCCGCCCGTAGCCAATACCAACCGAGCAACACCGCGCGCTCCACCCCCGCTCGATCCATGGTGAGCAAGAGTTCATCCACGGCAGGAAAGCCTTGCACCGGCTGGCCATCTTTGCGGCGTCGCGCGCACATCCGCGCCCAGGGCTCCTCTCCGTGGGCCGCCGCCCAAGCGATCGGAGCCCGGTTGATCTCATCGGGATAAAGGTGGACATGACTGTCGATCACACGCGGCACGGCATGAAACTCGCTCATTGCCGCGCACGATTCAATTTATAAACCTAAAACCAATCCCCATGCTCCAACGTCTCTTCCAACTTGACCGCAATCGCACCACCCCCGGCCGTGAGTTCCAAGCCGGCCTGACCACATTTGCCGCGATGGCGTACATACTTGCCGTCAATCCGGCGATTCTCGCCAACGCCGGCATGGACAAGGGCGCGCTCGTCACCGTCACCGCTCTCACGGCCGCGCTGGCGACGGCGATCATGGCCTTACTCACAAACTACCCGATCGCGCTGGCGCCGGGCATGGGCATCAACGCTTTTTTCACGTTCACCATCGTCCTCGGCAAAGGTCTGCCGTGGTCCGAGGCGCTCGGGATGGTTTTCGTCAACGGCCTCATTTTTCTCGCGCTTTCACTGACAGGCATTCGTGAGAAAATTATCGCCGCTATACCGCACGCGTTGAAAATTGCGGTCACCTGCGGCATCGGCTTATTCATCGCTTTCATCGGCCTGAAAAACGGTGGCGTGATCGTGGCGAATTCGGCGACGTTTGTCGGCGCGGGCGACTTCGCCTCAGGACCGGTTGCGCTCTGTCTGGCGGGTGTATTTTTGACCATCGTCCTCGTGGCCCGCGGCGTCCCTGGAGCGATTGTGATCAGTATCGCAGTGATCACACTAGTCGGCTTGTTCATCCCTGCGTCCGGTGGAGCGATGGTCACCCAACTCCCGAGCGCATTGATCGCTGCGCCGCATTCGCCGGCCCCCGTTTTTTTTAAACTCACGTTTAACTTTCTCACCAATTGGACCGCATTCACGGTCGCGTTGCCTTTAATTTTAACGCTTCTGCTCGTCGATATGTTCGACAACATTGGCACGCTCATTGGGGTGACCAAACGCGCCGGATTGTTGGCGGCTGACGGCACCTTGCCCAAAGCCGGACGCGCCTTGCTCGCCGACTCGCTCGCGACTATCGCTAGCGCGCTTTTTGGGACCTCGACGGTGGTGAGCTACATCGAATCAGCTTCAGGCGTAGAAGCCGGAGGCCGCACGGGTCTTACGTCACTGACGACGGCGGGCTTTTTTCTTTTGGCGCTGTTTTTCACGCCCCTGATATTGATTGTGCCCGCGGCGGCCACCGCACCTGCGCTCGTCGTGGTGGGTATTTTCATGATGCAGTCGGTCATCGAGATCGACATGACCGATTTCAAGATCGCCGCACCGGCAGTGCTCACCATTTTTGCCATTCCCCTCACTTTTAGTATCGCGGAAGGCATTGGTCTCGGGCTCATCGCCGCCGCGGTTTTAGCCGTTGGCCTCGGCAAAACCAAGATGCTGACCACGCTGGGTTATTTTATCGCGGGCATTTTTTTCCTGCAGTTTTTCAAAATATTTCCCTTTAGCGGCTGATCCGATGAGCGCTCATTTTCTATGTATCCGCCTCCGTCGGGTCCCCTGACACAGTTATAAGTCATAGGTTTGTTTCAATTTTTTACTGGAGCCTGACTTAGGTTTCGCTCCAATTTGTACGGACTAGCACCAAGCTCTGTTTATTACGTCCGACTAAACCTACCCCAAAAAAAACACCCTGCTATGATTATGCACAGCTACCGCATATCCCCGATTTCCGCTGTTGCGCGGAAATTGGTTAAGATCGCCGCTCTCGGCGTTTTCCTGTCATTGGTTCAAGCCTCCCTCGCCCCCAGCGCGCACGCTGCGGATAGTAAAGCCCCGGGCTCGGCCGCGGGTGTCATCATCGGTACCGTGACCAATAAAGCCACCGGCAACGGACTGATCGGCGCCAAAGTTGAAATCACCGCGCTCAACCTCAGCGCCTTCGTCGACAACACCGGCCGCTACCTTTTGAACGCGCCCGCCGGCACCCACGATCTAGTCGTCACTTACACGGGCCTCGACACCCAAACGATCACTGTCGTCGTTACGGCCGGCCAACCCTCCGTGCGCGACTTCGTCCTAACGAGCTCCGTGATGATGCTTGATGCCTTTAAGGTCGCTAGCGTCAAAGAGGGGCTTTCCTCCGCGATGACCCAGCAACGCAACGCCGATAACCTCAAGAATATCGCGTCCATGGATTCGCTCTCCGACTTGCCTAATATGAACGCCACCGAGCTCGCCATCCGCTTGCCGGGCGTGGCTTTTGGCAATCCCGGCGACGAGGTCGTAGAAGTTATCAGCGTCCGCGGCATGGGCGCCGGCATGACCTCCATTAGCATCGATGGCGGCGGCATGTCGTCATTTAGCGCGCAAAACCGCAACACGCGCATGACCGCGTTCACGGGCAACATGTTCGAATCCCTCGAGCTCACCAAGGGCCAAACCCCCGACCGCAGCGTCGATTCACTCGGTGGCGGCGTAAATTTCAAAACCAAATCCCCCCTCAATCAGAGCGAGAAACGCCGCATGAGTTACAACTTCACGGCGCGCCAAGCCCCTTGGTTCACCGAGCAAGTCCCCCTGCGTGAGATGCGCCGCACCCACGCGCTCTTTAACGGTTCCTACATCGAAAAGTTCGCCATTTTCGGCAGCGACACCGAAAACTTGGCTGTCTCGGTCAACGCTTTCTACAGCGAAAACGCTTTTGGTTTCTTCCGCACCAATCGCGATTACCAGCAAACCAATGCGCAGCCCGCCTACGTTTGGGATTACCGCACGCAGGACAACTACAACAACCGCATGCAACGCAGCCTGAGCACGAAGTGGGACTACCGCTTCGACCGCAATAATCTGCTCAAGCTTAATCTGATTTACAACGACGCCCCCGAGCCGATGCGCCGCCAATATCAGGTCCGCGCTTTCGCCGGTAGCCAGACCACCGTGCCCAATGCCACGACCACCGGCGTCGTCCCTGGCTGGACCGAGCGCATCACGACCGTGCGCGCCGTGCCCACCGCCGCCAACGCCACCTCCGGCACGACCGCTCCTGCCCTGATCGACGTCACCGCCAATCTCATCAACCGCGACCAACGTCTTCGTCACATGGATCTCGGCGGCGAACACCGCTTCGGTCCCTTTGAAGCCGATTGGGCCGCACTCTGGAGTCGCACGCGCTACCGCTATCTCGGCGCCGAAGGCAATCTCATCAATCGCATCGGCAACGTCCCCTTCATCGGGCCCAACGGCGCCGCCGGTTCTGCGACCAACAACGTCGTCGGCCCCAACGGCGAGACCGGCGTAGGCTGGATTCTCGACCGCACCCAGTCCAATCTCTATCCGCGCTTCATTCAAAACGGCGGCCTCGATTTCACGAATCCCAACAACTACCGGCCGGCCGTCAACGGCCTCAGCACCCAGTCCGGTAACTTGGACATCGATCAGATCCGCGAAGCCCGCATCAATTTGAAATATTTGGTGCCGATCAGCGCGTTCACCGCTTACTTAAAGACGGGAGCCTCCGTGCGCGACCACACGGTCGAACTCGAACGCCGTAATCGCCGCTGGAGCTACATCGGCACCACCGCCCTCCGCACGGATCCGTCGCTTCTTATGTGGGATACCGTCAAGACCGGCCGCAAGATTCCGCAATGGGAAGGCGCAGAGTTTATCCAAAACGGCCAGCCGACCAATCCTACCCTCTGGCAGGAAGATAAATACTTCTACGAAAACAACCGCCGCACGGCCACCAACAAGGTCAACGAGGTCATCACTGGCTATTACATCATGTCGCAGGGTAAAATCGGCCGCAACGGCTTCCTCTTCGGCGTCCGCCGCGAGATTACCGACACGACCGGCGAGGGCCGCCGTCGCTCCCGAGTGCTCACCACCACCGCCCAACAACTCGCCGATCCCGCCGGCTCCGCCGAGAAAGACAGTCTCTATTATAAGAACGACGGCTCTTACGGACAGAATTTCCCCAGCGTCCACCTCTGGCGGGACCTGACCCCGAATCTAAAGGCCCGCGCCGCTTGGACCACCGGCTTTGGCCGCCCCACCCTCGCCAACAACGTCGCCGCCCTATCGTTCAACGACACGAATCAATCGGTCACCTTCGGCAATCCCGACCTGAAGCCCACCAAGGCCAAGAACTGGGATTTCTCGCTCGAATACTACTTCAACCCCTCCAGCAGTATCACGGTTGGCTGGTTCCACAAGCGTCTCGACGACATCATCGTTTCCAACTTCAACATCGGCACCGTCGCCCCTGGCACGGACAACGGCTATGAAGGTGAATTCGTCGGCTACTCAATCCTCTCTAGCTCCAACGCGGGCACGGCCTACACCCAAGGATGGGAGTTCAGCTACCTCCAGCAGTTCCGCTTCCTCCCCGGCCCCCTTAAGGGACTCCGCCTCAATGCTAACATGTCGCAAATAACAGCCCACGGCGACTACGGCATCGTTGGCGCCTACCTCAAGGACAAAGAAGTGAACGGCTTCATTCCCCGCACCGGCAACGTTTCCCTTGCCTGGGATTACAAGAAATTCGGGGCCTCAATCAGCTACAACTACACCTCTGAAAGCATACGCAACGCCTACAACCTCTCGGCGCCCTCCCGCAACCAATACCTACAGGCCCGCGAACTGGTAAACGCCAATATCCGCTACACCATCCGCCCAAGTGTGACGCTCAACTTCGGTGTGCAAAATCTCTTCAACGAGCCACAAATCTATTATCGCGGCGTCAGAGACCAACTCGAAACCTTCCTCGTCAACGGCACGACGATTACGGCCGGTCTCGAAGGCCGATTCTAAGATTAAAAAATCGCCAGCCTTAAGGCTGACTCACCCCAAAGCCGCGCCTAAACTGTGCGGCTTTTTGATACACCTATCGCGAGCGCACGCATCAGTCCGAAGAGGTCTGTTGGTGATTACCAACCCAGCCAACCGCAGATCGCGCGCACTGCCGCCTCCGGTACCAAAGCAGACCAGAGTAACTTCAGGTTCAGAAAAATGATCGTCAACGTGATCAACCAGCCAAGACACTGTAGCCACCACGCGTTCGTAAATTCGCCCATCTTAGCCCGATCTCCCGTAAAGCGCATCAACGGCCAGCAAGCAAAACCGAGCTGCATACTAAGACAAACCTGACTCGCTACGAGCAGTTCAGTACTCTTTTGCTCACCGTAAACGCCGATCACCACAACAGCCGGCACAATCGCAATCGCTCGAGTCACCAATCGACGCAACCACGGCCGCAGTCGGATATTCAAAAACCCTTCCATCACGATCTGACCTGCTAGGGTACCGGTGATCGTCGAATTTTGGCCGGAGGCCAGCAAGGCCAAGGCAAACAACGTGCCGGCAAACGTCACTCCCAGCACACCATCCAAAAGATGATAAGCCTGCTGGATCTCAGCCACCTCACCATGCCCATTACGGTGAAAAGCCGACGCGGCTAAAACCAAAATTGCTGCGTTAATAAAAAGCGCGAACATCAAAGCGAAGGTCGAATCGATCGTACCAAATTTGATCGCCTCGGCCTTGCCCTCCGAACTCTGCACAAACCGCCGCGTTTGGATGATCGAGGAGTGCAAATAAAGATTATGCGGCATCACCGTCGCTCCCAAAATACCGATCGCCACATACAACATCTCGGAATTGCGCAGAATCTCCAGCCTCGGAATAAAGCCGCTCATCACCCCGCCCATGTCCGGTTTCACGAGGAATAACTCGACCGCAAAACAACCGCCGATCGTAAGGATCAACGTCACCACCAGCGCTTCCAAGTAGCGAAAGCCCCGATCTTGCAACAGCAAGATCACCATCACATCCAAAACCGTAATCACACACCCCCAAATCAAAGGAATCCCAAACAACAGCTGCAGACCAATTGCCGACCCTACCACCTCCGCTAAATCGCAGGCGGCAATCGCCAGCTCACATAAAATCCATAAAAACCAAACCACCGGCCGTGGATAATGATCCCGACAGGCCTGCGCCAAATCACGCCCCGTCACCACCCCAAGCTTCAAACACAAATGTTGAAGTAAAATGGCCATCAAATTTGAGATCATGATGACCGCCAGCAGCGAGTAACCGAATTTAGACCCACCCGCGAGATCCGTCGCCCAATTACCCGGATCCATATACCCCACCGCCACCAAAAAACCAGGACCGGAAAAGGCCAAAATTTTCCGCCAAAAACCGGCCCCAACAGGCACATTCACAGTCCGATGCGACTCAGGCAAACTCGCGCGTCCTGAGCGGCGACGCCAACCGCTTCCTACGTCAACGTCAGAGTCTGAGCGCGACTCACTCATACTCGGCTACTCCCCCTATTTTCCTGAATATTTATTTTTTTGGCATTACTCATAGGATGATGCAATGCGCGCTATTTTGAGTAGTCAAAATAATTTACTTGTTGTCTCAAAGCCTAGGCTGGCTCATTTTTCTCAAATGCCTAGCAGCACCGTTGAAAATTACCTCAAGCACATCTTGCTGCTTTCAGAGGGGGCCCAGGATCTAGTATCCATGGGCGAACTTGCGGCGGCGCTCGCCGTTGTCCCTGGCACTGCGACCACCATGATCAAGGCCCTCGCGCGCGAAGGCTACGTCGCCCATCAACCTCGCCAAGGCGTGAGCCTCACCCCTTCCGGCCGCACCGTCGCTCTTAGCGTATTACGCAAGCACCGCTTGGTTGAAACGTTTCTAGTCAATGTACTCAAGATGGACTGGGCATCAGTTCACGCCGAAGCCGAACAACTCGAGCACGCCATCTCCGACGAGGTCCTCGACCGACTCGATGCCCTGCTCGGCTATCCCGCAACCGATCCACACGGCGATCCGATTCCAAGCCGCAAAGGTAAACTCAACTTTCAAGTCTACGCGTCCTTAGCGACCTGCGCCCTTAAACAACCCCTCCGCATCGTGCGCATCACCGAACAGACGGCGGAATTCCTGCAATTTGCCGATCAAAACAATCTTCTGCCAGGCTCAACCTTGAGTGTCACAGGTCGCAATTTAACCGCAGGCTTAGCTACCATCAAAACTGCCGGCACTCGCGCTCAAGCACTGAGCATCACCGCGGCAGGAAAAATTCTCGTCGAGCCGCTGCGCCGTTGATTTCCTTAAATTAGCAGGACGAGTTCCGCCTTGCCGCACTTTGGGCGCAGCCACCACTCTTATAACGATGTCGTCCACTTTTGCCCGCATCGTTTTCGGTTTTACGGCCACTTTTTTTGCCGCATTTTTCATTTGGCCGATTTTTCAAATCCTCAAAGGAGGTTTTATCGATGCGGACGGCCACTTTACCCTCGCCTATATCGGCGCCCTGCTCTCCGACCCCACCTATCTCGGGGGACTGCGCAATTCTTTCCTGCTCGCCTGCGCCGCGACCACCTTGGCGCTCCTCATCGCTCTGCCGCTCGCCTTCATCAGCGATCGTTTTCTTTATCCAGGGAAAACCATTTTAGGCTCACTGGTGCTCATCCCGATGATTTTGCCACCCTTCGTCGGAGCCATCGGCATCAAGCAAATCTTCGGTCAATACGGCGCCCTCAACGCCTTACTGGTCAACCTACACCTTCGCCCAACGGGTTGGACCTTTGACTGGTTCGCGGCGAACCAGTTTTGGGGTATCGCTATCGTCGAAGCTCTCACCCTGTATCCCATCATTTACCTCAATGCCGCCGCGGCTCTCGCCAACATAGATCCCGCGATGGAGGAGGCAGCCGAGAATCTCGGCTGCACCGGTTTCCGGCGTTTCTGGAAAATAACCCTACCATTAATTAATCCCGGATTATTTGCCGGCGGGACGATCGTGTTTATCTGGGCGTTCACCGAACTCGGGACTCCGCTCATTTTTGATTACGCCCAAGTCACCAGCGTGCAGATTTACTACGGACTCAAAGATATTGGCGGCAACCCCTTCCCCTATGCATTGGTCGCCGTGATGCTCGTGGCCTCGATCTCGCTCTATGCGATCGGCAAAGGCCTCTTCGGTCGATCCGGCCACGCAATGATGGCCAAGGCCACAAGTAGCGGAGGCCCACGCGCCCTTACTCGCGGCCAAGGCTGGCTCTGTACGACATTATTCGCCGGGGTCACTTTTATCGCAGTACTGCCGCATATGGGTGTCGTTCTAGTGGCTTTCTCCAAAGATTGGTACGGCAGCGTCGTACCACACAATTACACCCTCGATAATTTTTCCATCGCCCTCGGCCACGATCTCACGGTCCCCGCCATCGCTAACAGTCTGAAATTCGCCAGCATCTCCACCCTCATCGACATCGTACTCGGTATTGCCATCGCTTATGTTGTCGTACGCACCAAAATACGCGGCCGGCAGATCCTTGATTTCCTCTCGATGCTTCCGCTGGCGGTCCCTGGACTCGTATTGGCCTTCGGCTATTTGGCGATGTCACAAGAAGGAAAATTTTTTGAATTCCTCAATCCAGTCCGCGACCCGACGATTCTTTTGATCATCGCTTATTCAGTCCGTCGTTTACCCTACGTCGTTCGCTCTGCTTCCGCGGGGTTCCAACAGACCAGTGAGACGCTTGAGGAAGCGGCCCAAAATCTCGGCTGCCCGCCGCTAAAATCCGTCATCAAAATCACCCTTCCATTAATCGCCGCCAATCTCATCGCGGGTGGGCTCTTAGCCTTTGCCTTCGCTATGCTCGAAGTCAGCGATTCTCTCATTCTCGCGCAGAAACAAGTTTTCTATCCCATCACCAAAGCGATCATGGAACTCTTTCAACTACTCGGAGACGGCAAATTCATCGCCAGCGCGCTAGGCGTATGGGCGATGGTATTCCTAGGCGTCACCATCGTAGGCATGAGTCTGATGCTTGGCAAAAAACTCGGTGCCATTTTCCGCGTCTGACTATGCCCACGCTCACTGATCTCGTCGCTTATTGCGACCGCCGCACCCTTCGCACCGCGTACAAAGACGCTCCCGCTGCGTTTAACGGCCTGCAAGTCGCCAACTCGGGCCGCGTACGTAAAATTGGCGCCGCGGTGGATTCTGGCGTGATCCCATTTCAAAAAGCTGCCCTCGCGGGCATCGATTTTCTGATCGTGCATCACGGCATGTACTGGGACATGCCCCGGCCACTCACCGGTCCCATTTACGATCGCGTTGCTACGCTTCTGCGCGCCGATTGCGCACTCTATTCCAGCCACCTTCCGCTCGATGCCCACCCCGAGCTTGGTAACAACGCCCTCATTGCCCGCCAACTCGAGCTCTCGCCAACCCGCGGCTGGCTCCCCAACGAAGGCGGCAACATCGGCGTCATTGCCTCAAACTCGACCGAGCGAAACCACCTGCGATCTAAACTAGAAGCTCTATACCCTCGCGTGATCGCCATCGAATACGGATCACCGACACCCACCGAAATCGCGATTTGCAGCGGTAGCGGTAACAGTGCCCTCGCCTCTCTGGGCGCCACGGGTTGCGACACCCTCGTCACTGGCGAACTGCGCGAAGAGCACTTCAACTTTGCCCAAGAAAATCGCCTCAATCTGTACTTGTGCGGGCACTATGCGACCGAGGTTCACGCCGTGCAAGCCCTCGCCGCTGAACTCAGCGGCCAGTTCGGTCTACCGTGGGAATTCATCGCCACCGAAAATCCTCTCTAACTTTCGGACAAAGCGACCTTGGCAACTGACGCCTAATGTCGTGCATTGCTTCTTTTCCTAACATGAAACGCATCGCGATTCTCCACGGCCCCAACCTCGACCGCCTCGGCAAACGCCAACCCGAGATCTACGGTCGGGCCACACTCAAGGACCTTGAAATCTTGATCCGAACCGAAGCGAAAAAACTCGGCTTCACTCCCACCTTTTTTCAATCCGCCCACGAAGGAGCTCTCGTCGACAAAATCCACGCTCTCACCGATCGCGGCATCGAGGCTTTCATCGTTAACTTTGGCGCCTATTCCCACACCAGCATCGCGCTGCGCGATGCACTTGCCGCTTCTGATAAGCCCGCAATCGAAGTCCATATTTCTGACATCAAAAAACGCGAAAAATTTCGCCACACATCAATGACCGCCGGCGCCTGCCGAGCCATGATTTGCGGCAAAGGCTTTCCCGGCTACGTGGAAGCGCTCCGCAAACTCAACGCGCTCTAACGCTGAGACTTCGGCCCACCAGTCAGCCCCGATCTTAAGCCCCTTGCTCATCGATCCCGCTAAGCCCACCTGGTTCGTCTGCCACGCCAAACCACGCTGCGAAAAAAAATTCGCCGCTCTCATGGCCGCAGAACGCTTCGAACATTATTTACCCCTCGTCGTCAGCGTCCGACACTACGCCAAAGAGACCAAGAAACACACCAAGCCGCTCTTCCCGGGTTACGTCTTTGCCTGCGTTCCGTTGGAATTAAAATCGCGCATCTACCAACAGGATCTACTCGCCCGAGCCATTACCGTCACAGACGAAGCGACATTTCTCCGCCAACTTGCCGATGTTAAAGCCATTGTCGCCTCGGGCTATCAAATCAGCGTGATGCCCCTGTTCACCAAAGGCCGCCGCGTTAAAATCGTCAGTGGCCCACTTCATGGCCTCGAAGGTTACGTCGATGACCCCGCTAATCCGCATGGCATCGTCCTCTCGGTCGACGTCCTTCAACAAGGCCTACTCGTAAAAGTCCCCGTCGAGCATCTCGTCGCGCTTCCCTGAGTGCAGCGACCCGCCTCGCCTGTTTTCAAAGCGCCAACCACAACGCATGTGCGGAGTGCAGCACCCCGCACGTCACCAACGCCGCCGCTAGATCGTCGACAACGACTCCCCAACCCGCCGGCCAACGTTGCAGCCGTGAAATTCCCAGTGGTTTCACAATATCGAAAAACCGAAACAACGTGAAGCCTGCGAGCAGGACAACTCCGTTCGAGACGCCGACTGTCAACTCCGACCAGCCGAGAAAACACAGTGGCATCGCCACAAATTCATCTAAAATAATCTCACCTGGATCCGATCGACCGAGACGAATCTCGGCCTCACCGCAGATTGCAACGGCCAGATAACTCGCGACGGTACTCAACGCCAAAACCCCGATCGTACCAAGGTTCAAGCCCAGCACTAAAGTAGCGGAATAACCGACCCCGAGCAACGAACCCCAGGTTCCCGGTGCAGGTAAAACGCGCCCCACTCCTCCAAGCGTAGCAAAGTTGACCACCCACCACGTAGGCAAAAATCGCGGCCAACTCGGTTGCTGCAAGCGCATCAGGGATTCAATTTCGCGCTGCTTAATCTAGCACGACGCGCCCGTGACGCCGAAAATAAGTGAACCCTGAAGTCACCGTGAGCACCGCGGAAAGCGCGAAAAGAAAAAGCCCGAGCATATGCACCGCCGTTACCTGCCAACGCGCTTCACCCGAAAATAAATTCGAAAAGTCCTGCTCGAGCATGCGGGCGCCTAACAGCCAACCGATCGCGTTGAGTTGAATGAAGGTCTTCACCTTCCCGCCCGCATCAGCTTCGATCACGATACCCTTGGTCGCAGCCACCATGCGCAAACCCGAAACCATAAATTCACGCCCCAAAATACAGAGCAACAAGAGCATCCCCGTAATCTTGTAACCCATGAAGTAGCCCGTGCCCGCAACAAACGCGATCATGATACCGAGCACCATCACTTTATCGATCACCGCATCCATAAAACGTCCAAACGTGGAGACCGAATTACTCTCACGCGCGATCTTGCCGTCGAGCCAATCCGTGAGCGCGGCCGCGATAAAAAGCCAAAACGCGCTCGTCGCGGCCCATTGAAACTCTGCATTCATCAGCGCCACGATCGCAAACATCGCAGGCAAACGGGAAAACGTAAGTATGTTGGGCAACGTGGTCATCGCTTAAGCAGTGATGCCAACAACGCACGCAGAGTGCCTGAAATCAATCCTGGAGCGCACCTAACTTCAACTTCCTTGAAATTTATTAGCGAGATGAGTCGTCATTAAATCAGCATCGCCAGATCCCCCCGAGTTAGAATTCAATTTAGGTACTTCGCTATGCGTCACTGCATCTATCCCGGCACGTTTGACCCCATCACCTACGGCCACCTCGACGTTCTCGGGCGCGCCGCGAAACTATTCGATCATGTCACAGTGGCCGTCGCTCAAAACGCCGGCAAAGGCCCGCTCTTCACGGCCGAGCAACGTCTCGCTATGCTCAGGCCCAATCTCACCCAGTTACCCAACGTCAGCGCTGTTATCTTCGGCGGCTTGCTCGTCGATTTTGCACTCGCCCAAAAAGCCGATGCCATCATTCGCGGCCTACGCGCGCTCTCTGATTTTGAATTCGAATTCAATATGGCGCTCATGAACCGTCACCTGCAGCCCAAGATTGAGACCATCTTCGTCATGCCCAACGAGCAATTCAGCTACACCAGCTCCACCCTCGTTAAACAAGTCGCCAAGTTTGGCGGTGACATCAGCCACTTCGTCCCGGCCAACGTCGCCGCCGAACTTAAAAAAACCTACGCGCTCTGAGTAGTAAAAGACTAGATTAGCGCATCCGCCGTCCGACCATCACGCGCTGGGCCCATGGGAAAAATTCCTTTGGCTCAGGCTCTTTAACAACAAGGCCCGCGGGAATAACGGACTTAGTCTCGAGATTAACCGGCCGAGCCAAACCTGCGGCTTCGCGCAATTTATCTTTTTTGCTTTTCCGTTTCCCTTTTATTCCGCCGCCACCCAGGACGAGCGGAACCGGAGGCTCAATTTCAACGGGTTCAAAACCCTCGATCTGTTCACGCAGGATACCACGGACGTTACGTTTTTCAATGAGCTGAAAATGCGCATGCGTTTCCGCGCTCACAAAACTCACGGCCACGCCATGCGCACCCGCCCGACCGGTACGTCCGATGCGATGCACATAATCAACGGCCGAACGCGGCAAATCATAATTCACCACGACCGGCAGCTCTTCGATATCAAGCCCACGCGCTGCTAAATCTGTCGCTATCAGCAGACGAATTCGACCCGCCTTAAAATCGACCAACGCCTGCGTGCGCGCCCCTTGGCTCAATTCGCCGTGCAGAGCCGTCGCATCAAGGCCGGCCCGACGCAGCTTGTCCGCGACATGCTCCGTGCCATATTTAGTCGCGACAAAAACGAGCACTCGCGTCCATCCGTTTTCTTCTGTTAAATAACGCAGCAACTGGGTTCGCCGCGGTTCATCCACTTCAATCGCACGCTCCTCGATGCGGGGCTCCTCTTTAAGAACAGGCGCCAGTTCGATGATATGCGGGTCCCGTAATAAAGCATCAGCCAAAGCGGTTACAGCCGGAGAAAATGTCGCCGAAAAGAATAAACTCTGACGCTCAAGCGGCAAACACCTCGTGATGCGTCCCCATTCTTCCGCAAATCCGAGCGCTAGTAACCGATCAGCCTCATCGAGTACCAACACCGAAACCGCCTGTAGCGAAAGCGCGTTGTGTTCAATCAGATCCAACAAGCGCCCTGGCGTCGCCACCAGCACATCCGCTCCACCACCCAAGGCCATCATCTGCGGATTAATTGAAACGCCACCGTAAACCACCAACGTTTTGATGGGCTCAGGCAAAAATCGACCATAGCGCCGCACGGCTTCCCCCACCTGGGCGGCGAGTTCGCGCGTTGGCACCAAAATCAACGCGCGCACCCAACGCCCTGGCTCACGCCGTCGTAACGTTAATCCCTGCAAGAGCGGCAACACATATGCAGCAGTCTTGCCTGAGCCCGTCTGGGCTGAGGCGCGCACATCTCCGCCACTTAAAATCACCGGAATCGCCGCAGCCTGGATAGGCGTAGGGTCCACATAGTTCTTCTCCGCGATGGCACGAAGCAACGGCGCGGAAAGACCAAGTTGAGAAAACGACATAACTGTGAATGACGCTACCGCGAGACTATGGAAACGTAAAATGAACGACCGCGCGTCGATCGCGTTGCATCAAAAATCAAGCCACGGCTTCGAGCGCGATACGCCTACACCCCTTCAAGTCCAATTTTCCAGATCCAAGCACCGGGATTTTCTCAACCTGATGAATATGGCGGGGAATCCAAAGGGCCGCAAAGCCAGCCGCTAAAAGTCGCTCGCGCACCTCCGCGACATCCAGCGCAACCGTCGTCAACACCACCAAAGACTCTCCCTTTGCTGCATCAGGCACGCCCATCACTACAGCCGCATAGGTTTCCAATTGCTCTAGACCGAAAACTTCCAAGAGCTTTTGCTCGATGGTTCCGTGCGGCACCATCTCGCCTCCAATTTTAGAAAAACGCGAAAGCCGTCCTTCGATGTAAAGAAAACCTTCCTCGTCAAATCGGCCAAGATCCCCAGTCACAAACCAACCATCACGAAAGGCCGATCGCGTCTTCTCCTCATCGTTGAGATAACCCGCAAACACATTGGCGCCCCGCAAGAGCACCATACCAGTCGTATCCAGCGGTAATTCAGCCCACGTGTCGGGATCTACGATACGCGCACTCATACCAGGCACCAACCGACCGACCGAGCCGTCTCTTCGCCCTTCTTGCGGCTCACTGGTCGTTGTGACCATGGGCGGATGCGGTTGATTTAAATTCGCCGCCGGCGTTGTCTCGGTGAGACCGTACCCTTGCAAAATATTCAGGTGAAAACGCTCCAGGAAACCGCGCGCTAAATCATCGGTCAGCTTTTCGGCTCCGGTCACAACCAATGTCAGCGTGCGCAATTCGCCCGGTAGAGCCTTCTTTAGAATCGGCCGAATGAAGGTCGGCGCGCCGATTAAAGACGTCGCTTTCTCATCCCGGATCGCATCGATAATTTTCCTCGTATCGAGTGGACTCGGCACCGTAACGACCAGACATCCGCGCAAAATCGGATACCAGAGTGTGGCGGTAAATCCGAAGCTATGAAAAATCGGCAAGCACCCGATTACCGTGCATGTTTCCGGCAAAATGGAGATCGAGGAAATCTGCGTGTAATTCGCTAAAATGTTTCGATGAGACAGGATAACGCCCTTGGGTTCGCCTGAACTTCCACTCGTAAACAAGAGCCCAGCCTCAGCGAGATCGCCTGTTTTCGGTAATCCAAGTAGATCGGCGCACCACTGATTTGGCACTACCCATGCAGCCAGCAACCATGGAGCCATCGCCTTTTTTCCTCCCGCTAGAGCGATCTCGGTCTTTAGATCTAGTGTGCGATCAAGCCAAGGGAAAGCAGGCAACTTCACGCGCATGGCTTCAGCGCTGATGATGGTGTGTATATCGCCGAGTTTGAAACTCGCCTCTAAGCTCTCGCGCGATGTGGTAAAATTGAGGTTAACCGGGACCTTACCAGCCGCTAAAATTGCGAGATTGGCGATGAACGCTCCCGCACCCGGTGGCAACACGATCCCCACCCGTTTTTCGACAATCGTCGCACGGATACGTCGAGATAACACCGCTACGGCCGCATAAAGTTGGGCGCACGTAACCTCGCGCCGCTCGGCCGTCCGATCCACCAACTGCAGTCGCCCTGGCATTTTGGTTAGTGCGCGTATGCTTTCACGCCCCAAATGGCATTTCAAAACCGGACGCTCCTCAAAGGCCACTCGCCCAAGATCAAGCAACTCCAAGCGAGCCCAACCTACACTCACCCGTTCCGGCGCGGTCGCATGACCAAAAGCGATAAACACCGGCGTAGGTTTCAATCGCGGCGATTTCCACAAGTACGTATTGCCCGAAAATGAAAAAATCGAACCCCACAAGCCATCGATCGCAGCAGCCACCACGGGTACATTGGCCTGTCGAGCCATGACTTCGAAACCTCGCTGAATAGCCATCAGCTGACCGGTACGCGAAATATGCCCCTCTGGACACACGCACACGACCTCGCCAGCTTTAAGCGCAGTCACTGCCGCTTTCATTCCCTGCCGCGGTTGCTCCGAGGAAATTGGAATCGAACCGCTGATGGCAAAAACCCAATCAAAAAATGGGTTTTGTTTCAGGCCATCATATCCGACAAAATGAATTGGGCGGGGACATCCAAGCTGTAAGACCACGACATCTGCATAAGAAAGGTGGTTCGCAATTAATAAGACGCCGCCTTGCGCAGGGATATTTTCTTCGCCACTGGTCCGCACTTTATAAAGTGCTCGCGCAATGATTCTCGCGATCAAATCGAGGAAAAACGGCAGACATGATCGACGTGGCAACATGGGGTATGTCATAGACGTGACTTAGTTATGCAAAGACTCCGTTTGCGGATTCAAAACTATTCAGCATAGGAAGTTTTTACTTTTGTCCATCAAACCAGCCCCCTCCACCTTGATTTCTAAAAAAACTTAAGCGGGTACGCTTGCCGAAGATGCGATTCCCGTCTGAACGCCATTTCTAATCTTCAGCTTCAACAATGAACAAGCGTTGTTCATTCGAGGAATATCTGAATTAAGAATTCATGAAATAGATTCAGGCAATATGCTCAATTACCAGGCAACTTCCGCCCCATCGCGCCCACCTCAAGCGTCTTAAATAACTTGAGTGCTTTCTCCATGAATTTAAACTGCAAACCTTAAAGTTGAGGGGGTGATTTCAAATCTTTCATCAGGGCCGCAAAACCCGGGAAATCGTATTCCAAGCGACGCAAGTCTCGGCGGTGACGTTCCGTTTCACGCAACGCACATTGTATTTCATGCGGCAGACTCGGTCGTTCGGTTTGATAGATTCGAAATTTCAATTCAGCTCGAGTGTAGGGGAGACGGCCAGCTTGCTGACCGTTGATCCAAGCGGCTTCACTAACGTCACTGTCCCGCCCGCAAAGCAACCAGGCCTCAAGGGCGGGTACCGCTACACCCACAACGCGCCGGACCTTCAAGCGACCATGCGCACTGGGAAAACGTTTGCTCGTCTGTCGGAACACGGCCCGCAGTTGGCACATCCGACAATGCGGATGGTAATATTGCGGGGCTTCATGGGCCTCCGTGTGAACCGGCGAATCATCGGAGTCGCACGTTACGACGAGCGTATCGACATCGGTATTGAAATGCAGGTGGCGAATCACCGCTGGCAGCACTTGAATGACATTGGGCCAGCCCCGCGCGCGATAACCCGCGGGCGCGACCTGTGCAGGCTCACCCAAAATTGCATCCACGAGCACACGCAACACCGCTTCGTCTGCGGGCGATTCGCTGAGCAATGCGACCTTCATCGTTCCTCCGGCACACCGCCGAGGACACCACTGAACCACATATCACCTAGAGTGCCTTCGCGTAGCAATTCCGGCAAATCAACACGATCTGAAAGCCGTTCAAACCGGGCTTCATGCCCATGTTTTTGAGTGATCACGACCTCTTCGGGATGATCCCTGAATTGATCCAACATATAGGGTGAATGCGTCGTCGCGATCACCTGCACGGGCTCGCGTATTTCACCAAAGGATGTCGGATAACTCAGCCGATAGAGCACATCGCGCACTTCGCGGAACATGCGCGGATGAATCCCGCGATCAATTTCCTCAATGCAAACGACCGCAGGTGGTACCGGATCAAATGACAACACCAAGAGCCCAAGCAGATAAAAAACGCCTTGGGAAAGATTCTCGGCGCGAACCGGCTCCCCTGCGCCACCAATACCTAGCGCAAATCGCACGCGACCACCCGAGTCCTCCTCAAAGATTATACCCGAAAATTCGGGCAACAGCCGCAAGAACTCTGCTTCCAAACGCGCAAACTCCGCCGGCGCGTTACGCTGCCGCGCAGCCAAAACCGCAGGTAGATTCGCGCCGTTGCTAGCGAGGCCGCCGCCCGATGTGGTCAACGCCGAAGCGGCCATGGCCTCGTGATCAAACGCATAGCTACGCATCGTGCCTAAGCGGGCTTTGATTTCATCCCACTGCACCTGGCTCGGCGACTCGACCCGCAACAGATCGCACACGACGTCGCTCGTGCAGCCGAGCCGCGCCGTCACATCGGAGTGCGGCGCAGCGAAAGCGATCGTGATCTCAGGCCCCCCGACCCGGGTGACGGCCGCGGCCTCACCCAACGGGAGCATGGCGAGCGTCCGTAGCCTTTGGAGCGCCTGAATCAGACTCGTCTTCCCGCTCCCGTTGGCACCGATCACGATGTTAAACGGCGACAAGCGGAGGCTCGTGTTGCGGAGAGCCTTGAAATTCCGAAAAGCGACGGAGGCGATCACTTCACTAATACAACAATTCAGCCTCCCGGCCGCCAGCCTACATATTGTGACCTTATCGTCGTTCCAGCGTCACGGATCCGTCACATTATCGAACTACCTTTTGTGCTTCATGCGTCTACTCCAAATCCTAACTGCTCTCATCATCGCCGCCGGCACTCTCGCCGCGCAGCCCGTGACATCCGTCACGCTCAACGGCCAACACTTCGTCAATCACGGTCTCGTCGGCGTCGGCCGGATGCCCGCAAATCTGAAAGACAAGTTCGGCGAAACCTTCGGCTCATTCTCGGCCTTCACCTTTCAGCCTGGCTCGTGGCAGCGTAACGCCAACGGATCCTATTCCGGCACGTTGTTCTCCCAACCCGACCGTGGCTACAACGCGGCGGGCACCACCAATTACGTTTCCCGTTTCAACAAAATCACGGTAGCCTTCACGCCCGCTCCGGCTGGCGCCACGACGCAGACGCAGGTCACACTCACGCTCACTGATACGATAAAGCTCACCGAGACCGACGGCACACCGTTCACCTCGCTCGATCCAACCTCCGCCGGCACGGGCACCCGCGCCGGTTTCCCTGCGATGCCGCAAGCCTTCAACGGCCGCCTATCCCTCGATCCCGAGGGTATCGTCGTAAACGCAGACGGCACAGTGTGGATCAGCGATGAATATGGTCCCTATATTTTTAAATTCTCCGCCGACGGTAAGCTGACCTCAGCGATTCGCCCACCCGAGGCCATAGTCCCTAAACGCAACGGGGCCGACTCGTTCGCCTCCAACAATCCCGGTCCTGGTCAATCCGCCCCCACCCCCGCCGATCCCACCACCGGCCGCCAGAACAACCAAGGCCTCGAAGGGCTCTCGATTTCCCCGGATGGCCGCACCCTCTTCGCCCTCCTCCAATCCGCTGCCCGCCAAGACGGAGGCACCGGTGGCTCAGGCCCCCGCCGCTACACCCGCCTGCTCGCCTATGATCTTTCCAGCACAGCCGTCGGGGGTACCCCGGTCCTGCGGGGTGAATATGTCGTGGCTTTACCCACCTATCGCGTCGGCACCGCGACCCGCGTTCCCGCCCAGAGCGAGATGCTCGCGATTAACAGCACCCAATTCCTCGTCCTAGCCCGCGATGGCAACGGTCGCGGCGTGGCCTCAGCCACATCGCTCTATCGCAACATCCTCGTCTATGACATCAGCGGCGCCACCAACATTGCCGGCACCGTCTACGACACCACCGCCACCCCCATTGCGCCTGCCGGCGTCCTCGCCTCGGGCCTGGTACCGGCCGCCTCGACGGAGTTTATCGACATGAACAACGCCGCGCAGCTCGCGAAGTTCGACCTTAATAACGGTCCGGTAGACAACGCCAACACACTGTCCGAAAAGTGGGAGGCTCTATCCCTCGTGCCCGCGCTCGATCCGACCGCGCCGAACGATTGGTTTCTCTTCGTCGGCAACGACAACGATTTCATCACGACCAACGGCTTTCAGGACGGGGCCGCCTACGCCGCCGCCTTAGACAACGACACGATGATGCTCGTCTATCGGCTCACAATCCCCTCCCGCGTCGTTAATTTCTCGAGCCGCGCCCTGACCGGCTCCGGCGCCGGTGCCCACGTGCTCGGCTTTGTGGTGAGCGGCGCCAAACCCAAGGATGTCTTGATCCGCGGCGTCGGTCCTGCGTTGGCAAACTTTGGCGTCTCGGGCACTTTAGCGGATCCCTATTTGGCCTTATTCAATGCCGCCGGCCAAAACGTATTGGTGAATGGAGACTGGGGCACTCCTGGTTCGGCCCCAGCCGGTATTGCCGCACCCGTACGCACCTACGCGAGCGCGGTGGAAATCGCCGCAGCCGCAACCCGCGTTGGCGCCTTCGCCCTGACCGCCGGCAGTAAAGATGCCGCCGTGCTCACCCAACTCGATCCGGGTGCGTACACGGTGCAAGTCTCCGACGCCAGCGGCGCGAGCGGTATTAGCTTGGTCGAAGTCTTCGAACTGCCGTAACTTAACTTAAGATTCGCTCAGCCAGCCGTGCATTAACAGCACGGCTTTTTTGCGCACCCGCGCCAGCCGCGCTCCATGCAAATGCGTCACTTACCGCCGAGAAACTTGTTTAGTAAATCGCCGGCACTGCTCTTTTCGAAAGCGAGCTTCATCAGCACCGATTGCAATTCACTCGTGTTGGGCTGGCCCAGCGTACCTGTGATATTCAGCGGCAGGGAGCTGGCGAAGTAACCGAGGTCGTCCTTCTTCGTCGCATCGAGCGCGCCCAGAGCCTTGAGTAAATCGCTGGTATGTCCACGGGCTCCGAGCTGAAACTGCATCGCGAGCGGCTGCGCGAGCAACTCAGTCTTTGCCTTAGCTGTAATCTTGCCGGTCCCGGCTAAGCGCAATTCCGGCGCAATCAACGTGAAATCCTTCAGCACCGTATTAAGCTTGGCGTCACGGGAAACTACCACGTTGAGCTGATCATAGTGAATCACTGAGATCATTTTTGAAATCGAAGCCACGGCTTCAGCCTTGTTCGCCGCCTCACCGTATTCTTTCCGGCCGCTGACAGCACTCGCCACATTCCCTAAAAAAGCGACCGCGGAGGCTGTCTTACTTGTCGATTCCATTTTGGCCGCAACATCCGCCGAGAGCGCCCGAAACACCCCCCCCTTGCTAGACAATGTAAAATCACCATGGGCGCGTGCGCCGAGCTCTGGAATCGTTCGTCCTTGGGCGGCTAATTCACTGCCGATTGTAAATTTTCCCTCGAGGGTCGGAAGTTGGTCTGGATTCAAAGACCGCAAGACAGGGGCTGGATCAAAATTAGTTACATCCAATCGGGCCGCGAGCGTGTAGGGTTCAGCCGCGCGCTCCAGGAAAGTGATTCCACCATTGAGCTTCACATCGCTTTCCGCGCCGAGTCCTGCGCGGAGACCTTCAAACTTGAGCGCTCCCGCCTCTACGCGTAAAGTACCTCCGACATCAGCCAGTTCAATTTTATCGGCGAAAACCACTTTTTTGAGTGCGAGAGCAAGTGAACCACTGACTCCGACCCACACAGGTTTCTCGTCCCGCAGCGACGACGACTTTGGGCCAGAAACAGACGGTGCCGTAGGAGTTGCCCCGCCGGCGAAGGGAGCGACGAGCACTTGTAGATCCTCTAGATGAAGCTCGCCGCTGTTCACGCGTGCGTCGATTGAGAGACCGTTTGACGTCGATCCCAACGTGCCCGCGATAGTGAGATCCGATTTCCGATCCGCGCGCTTAAAGAGCAAGGGAGCATTCAGCGTAATTTTTCCATCCGCCGAAATATCAGTCCGAACACGCGCCGTGATATCGGGCAACGTTTCGACGGTGAGTCTGGGATCGGCCGTTAATCCGACGAGAGCGAGATTCAACTCTACCTCGGTCTTGCCCGCCACCGAAGCGACAAAGTCCCCGCTCGCGGTTCCGCGCGTCAAACTAAGCGTACCTGCAACCATCGGCTGCACAAGTAACGCAGCAATATTCGCACTCCAAATCCCAGTAGTTTTGAGCGGTTGGTCACGTCCAGAAAGTTGCCCCGCCTTGGCCGTAATTTTAAGCAACTCGACGTCCGCACTGCGCAACGTGAATGCCGAGACATTCGCCTGCCAACCCGCTGGCGCGTAATCGATTCCCAAATTCAGAGACACGTCTAAAGCCTGCACGAGCGGCCGACCATTCTGCGCCAAATTTAGTCCCTCGATCGATAGCGGCGCGCGGGGCCGTAAAGAGAGTCCGCCGTTGTTGGCCGTGGCTGCAAATTCACCTCGGAGGTCGCCACCCGTGAGCTGTATATCTGGTAAAAAGGGCTGCGCCCAAGCCAAAGGCAAACCGTGCAGTGTTAGCGCGAACAGCTCGCGGATCGGATCCGCGACATTCAGTTCGCCGGTGCGAACGTTGAGTTCAAACGGTTGGAGCGAACGCACGGAGACAACCGGACGCTCGCCTTGAATCTCGGCTTGTAGGCGCTCGATTCGGGTAGCTCCACCGCGTTGCGCGAGGTCAAATTCAGCGCTGAGTCTGATCGCACCGACTGCGGCCAACTCGGGCTTAAGTGCAGTGAGCTGATCGGCGGTACCGGCGAGTCGCCCGCTCGCCTGAATCTTCGCAAATGCAGTATCAGTTAAAAACTTACCATCGCCTGAAGCCGAGAATGTCGGCAACGCACGACCCAAGGCAAAGGGCGCCAAATCATTGGAGCGCAAATCGAGCGCCCAAGTGCCTTCCAGGAGGCGATTAGCAACATGCAGCTCGGCATTAAGGCCGATCAGTTTTTGCGCCGGATTGGCGAGCGTAACACGGTAGGATTCACCGGAGGACGTGCGGGCGGCTTGAACCATCGCGGAAAGTTTTACGCCGGCCGGAAATTGCACGCCCGTAGCGATGGCCGTCGGCTCGATAGCCACTCGCGCAAAGGTGCGCGGAGTGTCCATGGCCGCCGTTAGAATCGCATTAATAGCGACCTGAGACACCGGGAGCCTTTCGCCCGCAAAGGCTACGGTTAGATCGAGTGTGAACCGGGCGTCGCGCCCTGATGCGAGCCCACCACCCACAAAGGTGAGGCGCGCGCGTGAAGTAGGTCCATCACCGGGCGCAGACGGGAGTAAAATTTCACCTTCCAAGTCCAGTCCCTCGAGCGCGAGATCAACCGGTAATTGGAGTTGCGCAAAAACGCCTTCAAATAACTGAACCGCTGCGGGCAGCGCGGTTGCAGGATCCGCGGCTATCGCTCTGCTGAGAATGGAGAAGCTCGGTGCGCCCGCACCGGGCAAAATTGCTGGAAAAGAACGAGCAGCTACGGGCGGCAAAGTGGCTTTCGTCAGATCAAGCGTCCAGCCACGAGCGACCCACTTCGTAATTGAGATTTTATTCGAAAACCCAGCTGCGATGAGAGGCATCTCAATCGACAGCGCGGGCATCGCGAAAACTGCGCCATTTTGCTCGATCCGCAGCGCCTGCAAGTCCACGCGATCGAGACCGATGCTGACGGAGCCGAGCGTGCCACGCAGGCCCGGTTGTGCGGCCATGGCCTTGCGGGCCGCCCAGGTCTGCACGCCGGAGTTAAACGCGAGCATGACGACCACGATCAGGGTCGTGACCAACACCCCGACGCTAAGTAATAAAATTCGAACCGGTTTCATACGCGAAGAAGAGGACACAATGTCCGAAGAAGAGTTGCAAATAACCACCCGCCTTCAACGCCCGCCTCGGATTATTGCCAGCCCCTAGGAGCCGAAAACCAGCGAGCGCTCGGGCCGAGCTACTTAGTTAACTACGACCGCGTCGGGTTGGCCGATCGCTTTACGTAAGCGGGCGACCGCGATGTTGTAGCTGTAGTAGGCTTGAATTTGATTAGTGCGGGCCGTCGTGAGATCGACTTGGGATTGGAGCACATCGAGTTGAGTGGCCGTGCCAGCGCTGTAACGGGCATTAGCAAGGCGCAGGCTTTCTTCGGCTTGAGCCACTACTTTTTGCGACGCATCGGCTAGTTCGGTGGCCTCTTGCAAGGAGGAGAGCGCACGGCGTACTTCGACGTCGATGAGCAGGCTCGTTTCACCCAGATTCAGGCGGGCTTGTTCAAGGGCAGAGCGAGCTTGGGCAACACGACCGCTGGTGGCCGCACCGTCGAAGATGTTCCATTGCGATTGGAGGCCGACGAGCCAGCCATCGCGGGAATCACCAAATGAATCCGTTGCCCCTTTGCGTAATTGCCAGCCACCGACGGCCGAGAGACTCGGCTGACGATTGGCCTTGGCGGAGGTGATGGACTCCGTGCGAGCGTCGGCGAGCTTGGCCAGACGAGCGAGCTCGGGCCGACCAGCTCGGGCCGCATCGAGCGCAGTCTGCAGCTCGTAGTTAACGGGAACAAATTCGAGCGTGCCTTCAAAGACGGGGAGTTTCCGTAAGCTTTCCTGTGCGATGGTCGCGAAACCGAGCACTTGGCGCAGGGCTTCGGCGGCGAGCCGGTAAGCGTTGCGGGCACTGATCAGTGGAACTTGAGCGTTGGCCAAGGCCACCTCGGCGCGGAGTTTTTCAAAGGCCGATACCGTGCCTGCATCGAAACGATCTGTCACGTTTTTCAACTGTTGGCGCAGCAGTTCGACGTTGGATTCTTGAACCTTGATTTTTTCGCGAGCGAGCAGGATGTCGTAAAACTTGATACGCACATCAAGGAGCGCTTCGTTCACAATGCCTTTAAGCTCGAGCAAGGCCGCCTCGCGCGTGAGCTCGGTGCTTTTGATCGAAGCGCGCACGCCACCACCGGAGTAGAGCGTTTGCGAAGCCGTGAGGCTGAGAGACCAATAGCGATCACTGGAGGGCAAGCTCTGGGAAATATCCTTTTCGTTGAGTTGATAGGCGCCGTTAGCCGAGACGTTGGGTATGGAGCGCGCCTTCACTTCTAAGATCACGCCCTCCTGCTGTTTGATGCGTTCGCGGGCCTGACGAATGGCGAAATTATTATCGAGCGCGAAGCGCAAAGCCGTGGATAAATCGAGCGTGTCGGGCACCTGCGTCGCTGGTGATTGTGCAAATGCGCAGGCGGCAGTGAGCAAAAGAAAGGAGCAGAAACGGTAGGTTTTCATAACAAGATAAAATTAATGGTTGAGCGCGGCCGAGGCGGTAGTCGCGGATGAAAGTTGGCGAACCTTAGCCTGATCGCGGGCGATGAGTATGTAAAAAGCGGGCACAACGTAGAGGGTGAAAATGGTGCCGACAGCCATGCCGATCACCAGCACCCAGCCAATGCTGTTACGCGCGGCGGCACCTGGACCCGTCACAAAGATCAACATGACATGACCAAAAACGGTGGCCGCCGAGGTCATTAAAACTGGACGGAGACGCGTCGCGGCCGCGCGCCGGATGGCATCACGTTTGGCGATGCCTTCCTCTTGGAGCGTATTGGCGAACTCGACGATCAAGATGCCGTTTTTAGCGATCAAGCCGACCAACGTAATGAGCCCGATCTGCGAATAAATATTGAGCGAGGTTTTCCAAAGAAAAATCGGCACGAGTGCGCCCACCAACGCCAGCGGTACAGAACCGAGCAAGATAATAAACGGATCGCGGAAGCTGTTAAATTGCGCCGCCAATACAAGAAAGATCAAGATCACAGCGAGCACCGCCGCCCTCCAAAGAGCGTTACCCTCCATGCGCAATTGCCGGGACTGACCACCGTAATCGATGGAGTAGCCGGGCGGCAGAATTTCGGCGGCCTTGGCCTCGAGTTTCTTGAGCGCCAAATCGATGCTAGGGCCGACGCCCGTAATTTTCACGGAGTTGAGCTGCTGAAAGCGGTTGAGCGAGCGGGGCTGCACCGTCGAATTCAGCGTGGCAATGGAAGCCAAGGGAATCAATTGCCCACCCGGCCCGCGCACATGGTAATCGAGGAGTTGATCGGCGTTGAGGCGTTGACCGCGCTCGACCTGAGGAATGACGCGGTAGCTGCGGCCATCGTTGACGAAGCGGTTAACATAACCGCCCCCCAGCATCGAACCGAGATCGCGGGCCACATCACTGAGATTAAGTCCCATCGAGGCGACTTTGTCTTTGTCGATTTGTACTTCGACCTGAGGTAAATCAAATTTCAAATCGCTGTCCGCGAAATAAAACGTGGGCGCACCGCCGGCTGCATTGGCCTCGGTGTTGGCGTAAATCACCAGTTGGGTCGCGTAGTCCATCATCTCGCGATGATCAGCCGTCGAACGAATCACCAACTCGATCGGAAACTGACCGCCCGAGGGCAAGGGTTCGGGCGTGGTCACGATGACATTGAGTCCAGCGACCGTCGCAGCAGGGGCTTGCAGAGCCTCCTGGATTTGAATGGAAGAACGCTTACGCTCAGACCAGGGCTTTAAAATCACACCTGAAAAACCAAAAGTCGCACCGGTAAGTTGAAAGGAGTTTTCGTATTCGGGAATGCTTGTGAACATTTTCTGCACCTGCTCGGCAAACATCACGTTCTGATCGATCGTGGATGTGGGCGAAGGCTGAAGAATGCTAAACACCACGCCTTGGTCCTCTTTGGGCGCGAGTTCGCGTTGGGCAAACATGAAGAATGGCACGAGTAACAACGTCAGTAAAACCGCTCCCGTGATCGTCACAGGGACCCAGCCAAGACTGGCGCCGATCATGCGTTCATAACGATCACGCACTCGGTCAAAAATACGGTTAATCCGGCCGCTCAGTCCGGCTTCTTCGTGGTCATGATCCTTGAGTAAGTAAGCGCTCATCATCGGCGAGAGCGTAAGGGCCACAAAACCGGAGACGGCTACCGCGCCTGCGAGCGTCATCGCGAATTCGCGAAACAACGCGCCCGTAAGTCCGCCTTGAAACGCGATCGGCGCATAAACGGCCGAGAGCGTAATCGTCATCGAGATCACCGGGCCCACGAGCTCGCGAGCACCGAGAATGGCCGCGTCCACCGGCAATTTACCTTCACGGATATGGCGCTCGATATTTTCGACCACCACGATGGCGTCATCGACCACAATACCAACGGCGAGGACGATCGCCAGGAGTGTCAGCAGGTTGATCGTGAAGCCAAAGGCCAGCATGAGCACCATCGCACCGACCAGCGAAAGCGGCATCGCTACTATCGGGATCAGCACCGAACGTAACGAGCCCATGAAGAGGAAAATCACGAGCATCACGATCACAAGCGTCTCGATCAACGTGCGTAAAATTTCCGTAAGCGCATCGTCGATGTATTTTGTGGCGTCGTAGGCGATTTTTACTTTTAGCCCGGCGGGTAAAGCGCGTTCGATTTCGGGCATGGTCGCGCGAACGCGCTTGATGACTTCGACCGTACTTTCCGTGGGCAGCACCCAAATGCCCATAAACGTCGCCGTCTGTCCGCCGAAGCGTACTTCGGTGTTATAATCCTCGGCCCCGAGCACGACCTCAGCGACGTCGGAGAGACGAATAATGGTGCCGTTGCGTTGGGCGACTACGAGTTTCTTAAACTCGTCCACACTTTTCAAATCCGTGTTGGCCACCAGGCTCACGCTCAGCATGGAGCCTTTCGTGGCCCCGACGGCCGCGAGGGCGTTGTTGGCCTGGAGCGCCAGACGCACCTCGGCGGGACTGATACCTCGAGCCGCGAGTTGATCCGGCTTTAGCCAGATTCGCATCGCGAAGACGCGTCCACCGAGAACATCGGCGCGTTGCACCCCTTTCACGGAGGAAAGTCGTGGCTGCACCATGCGATTCAGGTAGTCGGTGATCTGATTTTGATCCAGGGAGTCGGAGTAAAAACTCAGATAGGCGGAAGCGAACTGGCTGTCCGATGTCTCAACGTTAATCGTAGGCGTCTCGGATTCGGGCGGCAGTTCATTGCGCACCTGATCGATCTTGGAGCTGATTTGAGCGAGGGCGGCGTTGGTGTCGTAGTTGAGCCGCAGGTACACCTTAATCGTGCTGATGCCGGCGCCACTGGTGGATTCGATGTAATCGATGCCGTCAGCACTGGAGATAACGCGCTCCAACTGCGTGGTAATATAGCCGCGCACGGTATCGGCGCTGGCTCCGAAGTAGATCGTCGTTACGTTCACCACGGCACTATCACTGCGCGGATACTGACGCGTATTAAGTTTGGTGTAGGCCACCAATCCGACCACCAAAATGACGATGTTCACCACCAGCGCGATGACGGGCTTGCGGATGAACAGGTCGGTAAAACTTTTATTTAACATGGAGATAGCCCTCGGCGACGTTGGCGCGATCAGGTATTGTTGGGCTTAGGCGATGAACTGGAGGAAGGTTGGGCGGCATTATTGATCTGCACCGCCGCTCCATTACGTAGTTTGAAAATACCGGCCGTGGCCACGAGCTCGCCGAGTTTCACGCCGTCGGTGATGGCGACAAGGTCACCCCGCGTGGCGCCGAGTCTCACGATCTGCTGACGCACGCCGAGGTAGTCTTTACCGGCGGCGTCTTTCATCTGCTCGACGATAAAAACGGAATTACCGTAAGGCGCATAGGCGATCGCGGTCGCGGGCAAAACCACTTGGGGCGCGCCCATAGGCAGCTCAATGGCAACTTGGGCAAACATACCAGCGCGTAATTTTTCCTGCGGATTAGCGATTAGCGCCTGCGCAGAAATGTTGCGCGTGCTGGCGTCGACTTCGGAATTAATCGCCGCGATGACTCCAGGAAACGGCGTCAGATAAGCATCGACGGTTAACGCCACGTTTTGACCGACGTTGAGCTCGGACAAGTGACGCTGCGGCACATTGAAATTCACATAAATAGGATCGAGTTTCTGCAACGGCACCAACGCTCGACCGCGCGCCACGAACTGGCCGACGTTCACCAGCCGAATACCTAGGCGACCGTCGAACGGCGCGCGAACTCGCTTGCGCTGGATCGTAGCGCGAAGAGCCGCGACATCGGCCGTGATCTGATCGAGTTGAGCGGTGGCCGCATCGAGTTCAGCTTTGCTGATGCTATTTTTTACCGAGAGCTCGGTGGCCCGTTCAAGTTGTAATTTAGCGAGAGTCGCGCGCGCTTCGCTGGAAGCGAGTTGGGCCACTTCGACACTAGTATCCAGTTCGAAGAGGATATCGCCGCTTTTCACGGTGGCGCCATTTTCGACGGCGATCTTGGAGATCACCCCATCCGCATCGGCTGAAACGGTGAGTCCCTGCACGGGCGCAAGCGTACCGATAGCGTTCAACACGGGTTGCCACGCGACCGCTTTGGCCTCGTACGTCGTGATCGCGCTGGGTGGCTGCGCGTGTGAAATCGAGGACATTTCCTTGATTTGAGCAACTTTGACCGCGCCAAGCGCGATGACGACGACGGCAAAACCGGCGAATGCGAGGAGGAATTTCTTAAACATAGAAGGAGGGTTAAAAATTTATTTTCGGAGTAAACTTCAGGATGACGCCGACAACACCGGTGCCGTTGCGGTCAACTCGCTGGCCGATTGCAAAATTTTAGTTAGCAACGACACGAGCGTTTTACGCTCCGCTTCTGAAAGCGGAGCCATCAAGCGCGCCATAATCCGAAAATGCGCGGGCAATAACGCGGCCACAAAAGCATCGGCCTTAGGCGTCAACCGCACCGACATCATGCGACGGTCATCCGGATCCGGCTCGCGCCGCACCAAACCGTCGCGTTCCAACGTGTCGATCAATCCGGTCATCGTCGCCCGCGTCACCCCCGCGGCATCAGCCAACTCCGCCGGCGTCCGCGGACCCGCCGGGCGGCACGGATTGTCGGTATCACCCGTGCTCGTGCGCCGCTGCGTGGAATTCCAAAGCAACATCAGCACGCCAAAACGACCTTGGGAAATGGTGTGCTCCGCCAGATTCCGCTCGGTCACGGAAAACACTTCATCCCCCGCGCGCAACAAGTGCAGATACGCCTCACACGCCGAAGGATCCAACTCCGGAAATACCTTCGCGCCTTCGAGTAAACACTCGTAGCGCGGGAGATCTTTGAGGAGGAGAAGGGGCATGGCTGAAGGTTTCAGGAACTAGTCAGGAAGCAGATAGTTAGGCGGCTAACTAAAAAAGCAAACGTTTCGCTACGAAAAAACTAAAACAACTGTACGGGGGACAACCGCCTTTGTATTTTGCGCGAGGTAGCGCGACCAAAAGCAGAAAAAAAGCCCGCCCTGTTAAAGGCGGGCTTTGAGAAAATCCAAAGTGGCTGAGCTTACAAACCCCGCGCGGCGGCGACCACTGCGGCCGTCGTGATGCCCAGTTCCGCGTAAACCTGCGGCGCGGGAGCACTAATGCCGAAGCGGTCGATGCCGACAACCTTGCCATCCAGTCCGACGTATTTGCGCCAGAGACCACTCACGCCGGCTTCGACCGCTACGCGGGCACGACACGACGGCGGCAAAATACTGTCGCGGTATTCCGCCGATTGGCGGTCAAAGCGTTCGCAGCACGGCATCGAAACCACACGTGTACCGGCACCCAGTTCCTTGGCGGCGGCCAACGCGAGATGGAGCTCGCTGCCCGTGGACAACAGAAGGTGCGTGAGCGGAGCCGTTTCTTGAAGAGCGACGTAGCCGCCCTTCAAAACGCCGGCGCGCCGGATGTGCGGTGGAATGTCGTTCAACACGGGAACGGCTTGGCGAGAGAGCGCGATCAAGGTCGGCCCATCCATACGCTCGAGGGCGGCAGCATAAGCGCCGGCCGTTTCTTCGGGATCGCCTGGGCGAATGACGTCAAGATTAGGAATCAAGCGCAGCGAGGAAATCGTCTCGACCGGCTGGTGCGTCGGGCCGTCTTCGCCCACGCCGATGGAATCGTGCGTGTAGATATAAAGCACGGGCAACTTCGCCAGTGCCGCGATGCGCATCGACGGACGCGAGTAATCGGCGAACACCAAAAAGGTCGCGATGCTGGGGCGGAAAATGCCGTCGTAAGCGACGCCGTTAGCGATCGCCGCCATGCCGTGTTCGCGAATACCGAAGCGAATATTGCGTCCGCCGCGGTTGGCGGGATCGAAGTCAGACGTGCCGTTGATGAGATTGAGCGTCGAGCCGTAGAGATCGGCGCTACCACCGATCAGCAACGGGAGTTCGGTCGCGATTGGTTGGAGCACATCGCGGCCAGCCGCGCGCGTGCCGCCGAGTTTGACGTCGGGGGCGAAGAGCGGCGTTTTCTCAAGCAGATGTGCCGCGCTTGGAGCGACCGAGGCCGTATCGAGGAGTGCGGACTTCTCCGGATTAGCCGCACGCCAAGCTTTGAGGGTCTTGTGCCACTTGTTGGAAGTGCGGATAAGGCGAGCTTTGTGATTGGCGAAATAAGCGCGGACGTCGTCGCTAACGTAGAAATGATCAGCAGGCAAACCGAGCGAGGCGCGGGCCGTGTCGGAGAATTTCGCCCCACCCTCGCCGTGGCCTTTGGCGGTGCCTTGGACCTCGGCGATACCTTTACCGATGATCGTCTTGGCGATGATGAGTTGAGGTTTTTCAGACTTGGATTTTTTGGCCTTGTTGTAGGCCTTCAGCACGACCGCGAGATCGTGGCCGTCGATAATTTGCACGTCCCAGCCGATCGCCTTAAAGCGCTGCGCGGTGTTTTCGCTCTGCGTCTTATTCGCCATCGCGTCGAGGGTGACGTCGTTGGAGTCATAGATGAGAATCAAGTTATCGAGCTTCTGATGGCCGGCGAAAGAAACCGCTTCCATCGCGACACCTTCCTGCATGCAGCCGTCGCCGGCGAGACATACGACGTGATAATCAAAAATCGTGTGCTCCGCGGTGTTGAAACGCGCGGCCGCCATCTTGCCAGACAACGCCATACCGACGGCGTTACCGATGCCTTGGCCGAGCGGGCCCGTGGTGCACTCGACACCCGGGGTCTCGTGGAATTCAGGATGTCCGGGCGTGGTGCTGTGCAGCGCGCGGAATTTTTTCACCTGCTCGATCGGCAGATCGTAGCCACTTAGATGGAGCCAACCGTAAAGAAACATCGAACCATGGCCGGCCGAGAGGATGAAACGGTCACGGTTGAGCCAACGCGGGCGGTCCGGATTGTGTACGAGCGCGTGGCCGTATAGAACGGCGCCGATCTCGGCCGCGCCCAATGGCAGACCGAGGTGACCCGACGAACAGGCGTGAATTGCGTCGATGGCGAGGCCTCGCGCTTGGTTGGCGGCTTTGGCAAGAAGGTGAGTTTGAAGCGTCATGTTTAAACGAAGAATGATCTAACCTAGAGTCCCGCTTGGCGGGCAATTGATTTTCTGGGCATAAAAAAGCGAGCCCCGCGAGGCTCGCTTTGATCAAAAAACATCGTCCTGAGGAACGATTTAGCTGGCTGCAACCGGGGCAGCCGCAGCGGCGACCGGGGTGCGGAATTCGCGTTCCTTGACGGAAACAGCGGCCTTACCCGTGCGACCGCGCAGGTAGTAAAGACGGGAACGCATGACCTCGGACTCGCGTTCCACTTCAACTTTATCGATGTTGGGGGAGTTCACGGGGAACACGCGCTCGACACCTTCGCCGTAGCTGATGCGACGGACGGTGAACGTCTCGTGGATGCCGGCGCCTTTGCGGGCGATGACAATACCGGAATAAATCTGGATGCGCTCTTTGTCGCCTTCACGGACCTTCGTGTGGACGCGGACACCGTCACCGACTTTAAACGGCGTGATGTCTTTTTTCACCTGAGAGGCGGTGATCTGGCTGATGATCGGATTCATGCTTTGAGTTTAGTTGAGTAAATCGGGTCGGACGGAAGAGGTTTTTTCGACTTGTCGCGCGTGCCGCCATTTTTCGATTTCGGCATGGTTACCAGAGAGTAAAACTTCTGGTACGGACATGCCCCGGAATTCGGCGGGACGCGTGTATTGAGGAAAGTCGAGCAACATGTTGGTGAAGGATTCGTGCGTCAACGACTTTTCCTCACCCAACACACCGGGGATAAATCGGGCTAGCGCATCGAGCACCACCGCTGCGGCTAAAGTCCCATTCGTCAGTACATAATCACCGATGCTGATCTCCTGATCGATCACGCCATCACGGATGCGTTGATCGATACCTTCATAGTGGCCGCTCAAAAAAACGAGGTGTTTTTGGCGCGAAAGATCCAAAGCGAGGGCCGGCGACAAGGGAATCCCGTCCGGCGTGAGATAAATGCGGCGGCAGCCCGGAGTTTGCAACTGCTCGATTGCGGCGAAAACCGGCTCCGGCTTGAGCACCATGCCAGCGCCGCCGCCGAAGGGGCGATCATCGGCGGTCCGATGTTTATCCGTCGTCCATTTACGCAGATCGTGCACATCCACCGCCAAATGACCGGCTTCGATCCCGCGCCCCAAGATGCTCTCGGTCAAAAAACCATCGAGCATCCGCGGGAAAAGCGTGATGATGTCGATCCGTAGCATGGGGTTAAAAGGGGCTAAAAATAAAAATCGCCCAAACCTTGCGGTCGGGCGACTTAGAGTGATGACGTTGGTCGCCGATTACGAGGCGGCAACTTCCGCGGGAGCCGCGCGACGAGCGCGCTTGATCATGGCATGGAGGGTGTCCGTGGGCTTGGCGCCTTTGCCGACCCAGTAGTCGACGCGGTCAAGCTTCACCTTGAAACCGTTGGCCTTAGCGCGGGGATCGTAGGTGCCGATCGTTTCGACCGGGTCGCCATCGCGGCGGGAACGGGCTTCGGCCACAACAACGCGGTAATGCGGTTGGTGAATAGCGCCGATGCGGGTGAGACGGATTTTGAGAGCCATGACGATAAGTTTGCGGATCAGTTCTTAGTTGAAAAGCGGAAGAAAAGACGCGGCCACAATCAGCTTGTCAAGCCCCTACTCCCGCCGCTGTGTTCCCGTTCTTATGCTCAAAGCTGGCATCGTCGGTCTGCCCAACGTCGGCAAGTCCACTCTTTTTAACGCGCTCACTCGTTCCCGCAAGGCCGAGGCTGCCAACTACCCTTTTTGCACGATCGATCCCAACGTCGGCGTCGTCGTGGTGCCGGATGAACGGGCCTACGTCCTGCAAAAAATCGCCAAGACCAACGTCGTCGTGCCTGCCGCCATCGAGTTCGTCGACATCGCCGGCCTCGTTGCCGGTGCCAGCAAAGGCGAAGGCCTAGGCAACCAATTTCTCGCCACCATCCGCGAAGTCGACGCCATCGTCCAGGTCGTGCGTTGCTTTGAAGACGACGACATCATTCACACGATGGGCGGCGTCGATCCCGTCCGTGACATCGAGGTGATCACCACCGAGCTCGTGCTCGCCGATTTAGATGCCGTCACCAAGCGCATCGATAAGACTCAGAAAAAAGCCAAGTCTGGCGACAAAGAAGCCATCGCCGAAATAGCGTTGCTCGAAAAACTTTCCCCGCACCTCAACTCCGGCAAGACCGCCAACACCTTCCCAGCCACCCCAGAAGAAGTGGCGATGATGAAGTTGTTTCAATTACTCACCGCGAAGCCCGTGCTCTTCGCCTGCAACGTCGCCGAGAGCGACCTGGCCACAGCCGAAGCCAACCCATTCGTTAAACAAGTAGCCGAATTTGTCCGCACCCATCACGACGCCGCCTACGTGCCGATCAGCGCCAAAATCGAGTCCGAGCTCATTGATTTGCCCGCCGACGAAGCCAAAGCGTTCCTCAAAGACCTCGGAGTCGATGACTCCGGCGTCTCCGCCCTCATCAAAGGCACGTACAACTTGCTCGGCTTGATGACCTATTTCACCGCCGGTGAAAAAGAAGTACGTTGCTGGACGATCGTCAAAGGCTGGAAAGCGCCGCAAGCCGCCGGCGTCATTCACACCGACTTCGAAAAAGGCTTCATTAAAGCCGAAATCGTTTCTTATCACGATCTCACCAC